>JAUIAA010000099.1 GCA_030425715.1 Bacteroidia bacterium
AAAGAATGCAAACAGAAGGATTGACAGATGTGCATGAGTTGCAAAGTTATTTTGTAAAACGTATGGAGAAATTTATCAATAGTAAGGGTAAAAAATTAATTGGTTGGGATGAAATACTAGAAGGCGGATTAGCGCCTGAGGCCACTGTGATGAGCTGGAGAGGATTTAAAGGAGGAGTGGAGGCAGCAAAACAAGGCCATGACGTAATAATGACGCCAGGTGATTTTTGTTATTTTGACCATTACCAAGGACCACAAAATCAAGAACCACTTGCCCAAGGAGGATATGTACCGTTACATAAAGTTTATCAATTTGATCCAATTACGGAAGAACTATCAGATAAAGATGCAAAACATATATTAGGTGCCCAAGCAAATTTATGGGCGGAGTACATACCAACTACGCAGCATTCAGAATATATGATTTATCCTAGATTAGCTGCATTGTCTGAAACCATTTGGTCTCCAAAAGAATTAAGAGATTGGAATGATTTTGCAGGAAGATTAAAAACTCAATTTAAAAGATATGAGGAGTTGGGTATAAATTATGCCAAAAGTGCTCATTTAATAACTGCAAAAATGGAAGTTGACTTAGATAAAAAGTCAGTAAAAATGGCCTTGCAAAATGAATTTCCAAATTCTGATATTCGATATGTACTAGGGGATAAGACATTAAATGAGCAGGCTCTACCATATAAAAACCCAATAGAAATTTCCAAAACAACACTTGTAAAAGCATCTCTGTTTAAAAATGATAAACCCATTGGAAATGTTTTTATAGATACGATAAAGTTTCATAAAGCTGTTGCGCATAAAGTAAAGTATTTAACTCCCTACAACACTAGTTATAAAGGCACAGGAGAAAGTACTTTAGTAAACACTTTACGAGGAACAAAAAACTTTCACGATGGGCAATGGCAGGCATGGTTGCCAGATAATATGGAAGTTGTGATAGATTTAAACCAACCCACCACTGTAAGTAAAGTAACTCTAGGAGCAATGGAAAATCAAGGGCCTGGGATTTATTTTCCTATTAAAATTGAGGTGTTTACGTCTGATAACGGCAAAGTATTTACAAGCGTAGGGAAAATAGAAAGACCCTATGCAAAAAATGCAGGAGCATCACTTAAAGACTTTGTTATTGCATTTGACGAGCAACAAACGCAATTTGTAAAAGTTATTGCAACCAATTTAAAAAGTACTCCTTCTGGTGGAGATGTGTGGTTGTTTGTAGATGAAATTTTGGTAGAATAATATTTTGTGTACCATTTGTTTTGGTATTGCTTTTTTAAAATTGTTTGCGCCAAATTTTATTCACCATTTCAGCTAGGTAATTCGTCGAAAAAGTATAGGTGGATTGGTTAGGAAGTATATTTTTATCTCAAATTAATAAAAATGGCAAATTCAAAAAGCAAATCATTAATTTTATATTTTGTAGTACCATTTGTTTTGGTATTGCTTTTTAAAATTATTTATGCCAAATTTAATGCGCCAAAAAGCGAATATAAAAATATAGCACAGAACAATGCTTTAGCTGTAAATAAAAAACTTCCAGATTCTATTGATTATATTTTTCATGTAAAGCCAATACTTTCCGATAGATGTTATCTGTGTCATGGACCAGATGAAGGAACGAGAGAGGCAGGATTAAGACTAGACACCAAAGAGGGAGCTTATGCTTTGGTTGGTAAAAATTTAGATTTACATGCTATTGTTCCTGGTGATACTGCTGCAAGCAGAATGGTTTACCGCATTACCAATAAAGACCCTGAAAAAATAATGCCTCCTGTTACTTCTAATTTAAGTCTTTCGGAGTATGAAAAGCAGGTGTTGATCAAATGGATTGCTCAAGGAGCTATTTGGAAAGACCATTGGGCATTTATAGTTCCAGAAAAATCGGAAATACCAATAGTTGAGAATAAGTCATTTGTTGCAAACCCGATTGATAATTTTATTGTTAAGAAATTAGAAGAGCATAGCTTATCTCCTTCCGCGAAAGCGAAAAAAGAAACATTGATTAGAAGAGCCTATTTTGACCTAACTGGCTTACCGCCAAGTTTAGAAGATGTAGACGCTTTTTTAAAGGATAAAAGTGAAAATGCCTACGAAAAAGTAGTAGATAAATTATTAGCCTCACCAGCTTATGGAGAACGAATGGCTTCCCATTGGCTAGACGTGGCTAGGTATGCAGATACGCATGGTTACCAAGATGATTTAGAGCGAATTATGTGGCCTTGGAGAGATTGGGTAATTCACGCTTACAACGAAAATTTACCTTATGATGCGTTTATCAAATGGCAATTGGCAGGCGATTTAATTCCGAACGCTACCTTAGAACAAATTGTAGCTACAGGATTCAATAGAAATCATAAAATTACACAAGAAGGAGGTGTAATTGATGAAGAATACCGAGTAGAATATGTAATGGACCGAACCAATACTACAGCCAAAGCTTTAATGGGCTTAACCATGGAATGTGCTCGTTGTCACGATCATAAATACGACCCAATTTCGCAAAAAGAATTTTATAGTTTTTATGGTTTTTTTAATAAGGTTAAAGAAAAAGGGAGAATTGAGTATGATGAAATACCAGAGCCAAATATTAAAATAGACGCAGCAGTTGTTGCCTCTGATTTGTCATTTATAAATCTGCCAGATACCATTAAGGAAGTAAAGTTAATGGTGATGGAAGATGGTGCTTCGGATAGAAAAACATATAAATTAAATAGAGGGGTGTATGATGGTGCAGCTGAGGAGGTACAGTTAAATACACCAAAATCTGTATTGCCCTTTGCAGATGAGTTTCCAAAAAATAGGTTGGGTTTGGCAGAATGGTTTTTTAATAAAGACAATGCGTTAACGGCAAGAGTTGCCGTTAACCGACTGTGGCAGCAAATATTTGGAGTTGGAATTGTAGCCACCTCAGATGATTTTGGAAACCAAGGAGATTTACCCACGCATCCAGAATTGTTAGACTGGTTGGCTGTAACTTATAGAGAAATGGGGTGGGATACCAAAGCAATGATAAAAATGATGGTAATGTCTAATACTTATCAGCAATCGTCAAAAGTAACTCCAGAACTTTTAGAGATAGACCCAGAAAATAAGTGGTTAGCGAGAAGTTTACGTAGTAAATTAACAGCAGAAATGATTCGTGATAATGCTTTAGCCGTAAGCGGATTATTGGTAAATAAAATTGGTGGCCCTAGTGTAAAACCTTACCAACCAAAGGGCTTGTGGGCAGAAACCACTTCTGGGCAGGGATTGACCAAGTATTTAATGGACAAGGGAGAAAATCAATATAGAAGGAGTTTGTATACTTTTTGGAAAAGAACGGTTCCGCCACCTTCCATGGTTACTTTTGATGCTGCTACTAGAGATTTTTGTGAAGTTAAACGTCAAAAAACCAGTACGCCATTACAAGCATTGGTAATGTTAAATGACCCACAATTATTGGATGCAGCCCAAAATGTAGCTTATAGTGTTTTAAGCGATGAAAAATTATCCGATAAGGAAAGAATAGAAATTATCTTTAGAAAAATTACCTCTCGCTATCCAGATGATATAGAGTTGGGTAAGTTGCAAACCTATTTGGAAAGTGCTAAAAAAGATTTTAATGAAGAGAAAGAAGAATTGGTAATAGATAAATTACAAAAGTTTGACAATAAAGAAATAAACGCCCAACAATTTGAGGCTTACACCATGCTCACCAGTATGATTTTTAATTTAGATGAAGCAATAGTAAAAGGATAGTCATGGAAGAATTAAACAAACATTTTATCAATAACAACCGAAGGCATTTTTTAAAGAAATTAGGTTTTGGAATTGGCGGATTGGCTGCAGCTTCTATGTTAGATCCAATTTCAATGTTTTCAAAAACTACCGACCCAAATATGGTAGATTTAAAGCTACCACATTTTGCGCCAAAAGCCAAAAGGATAATTTATTTGTTTCAAAGTGGTGGCCCTTCGCAGTTTGAATTGTTTGATTATAAACCCATGTTAAACAAAATGAGAGGTATGGAACTACCAGACTCTGTAAGAAAAGGACAACGCCTTACTGGGATGACTTCCGGACAAGCAAGTTTTCCGCTGGTGGGTAGTAATTTTGAATTCAAACAATACGGTGAGTCTAGAGCTTGGGTAAGTAGCCTTATGCCTTATACTGCAAAAATTGTAGATGAGCTGTGTTTTGTAAAATCGATGCATACAGAGGCTATTAATCATGACCCAGCCATTACTTTTTTTCAAACAGGTTCGCAACAGGCGGGAAGGCCAAGTATTGGTTCGTGGATGAGTTATGGTTTGGGAAGCTTGAATGAAAATTTACCAGCATTTACCGTACTATTATCACGCGGAACAGGTAGGCCATTTTCACAACCCTTATATTCTAGACTTTGGGGTAATGGTTTTTTAAGTTCTTTGCATCAAGGAGTTCAATTTAGATCGGGTAAAGACCCTGTATTATATTTAAAAGATCCTAAAGGTATGTCACGTGAAGACCGTAGGAAAATGTTAGATTATATTAGTGAATTAAACCATAAACAAGAAACGGAATTTGGCGATCCAGAAATCAACAGCAGGATTGCCCAGTATGAAATGGCATACAGAATGCAAACCTCTGTACCAAGTACCATGAATATTGATGAAGAGCCAGAGCATATTATTCAAATGTATGGAGCAGATGCCATGGTACCAGGTACTTATGCTGCAAATTGTTTATTGGCTCGAAGGTTAGTAGAAAGAGACGTGCGTTTTGTACAGTTGTACCATATGGGATGGGACCAACATGAAAATTTACCAAATCAAATTGAAAAACAGGCCAAAGATGTAGATCAAGCAACCGCAGCATTGATTATGGATTTAAAACAACGCGGTTTGTTAGAAGACACTTTGGTAATTTGGGGAGGAGAATTCGGTAGAACCAACTATAGTCAAGGTACTTTAACAGACGTAACCTATGGTAGAGATCATCACCCAAGATGCTTTACGATGTTTATGGCCGGGGGAGGTGTTAAGCCTGGTTTTACCTATGGCGAAACAGATGAATTTGGTTATAATATTGTAAAAGATCCAATGCATGTACATGATTTACAAGCTACCATAATGAATCAAATGGGGATTGATCATACAAAATTTACCTATAAATACCAAGGTAGACGCTTTCGATTAACCGATGTTTCTGGCCATGTAGTTCACGACATTTTATCTTAAACCAAAGCAATGAATCGTAGAAAATTTTTACAACAAACTTCATTCGCCTCATTGGGAATTTTAAGTAGTCCAATGTACAGTAGTGCTTTTAAAACAGATAGCTATAAAGATGTAATTATTGGCCATAATTCACATCAATACAAGGTAAATATGAATTGGGGAAATTTAAATCCCAAAAATACTCCTGTAAAAGATTGTCATGAAATGGTACAAGATTCTAAAGGAAGAATTGTTTTGTTAACCAATCACACCAAAAACAACGTGATTATTTATGATAAATCTGGAAAATTATTGGAAACATGGGGAACTAGTTTTCCTGGAGGGCATGGTTTGACTTTGGTAAAGGAAAATGGAGAAGATTTTTTATTGATTACAGATTATGAACGACATCAAATTATCAAAACAACTATAGATGGTAAAGTAGTTTTTGAGTTAGATTATCCAGCTGAAACAGGTAAGTATAACAACAAAGATGAGTTCAAACCTACCGAGACCACGGTTTTAGATAACGGAGACTTTTATGTTGCTGATGGGTATGGAAATCAGTATATTACCCATTATAATCACAAAGGAGAAATCCAAAATATTTTTGGAGGAAGAGGTACGGAGAATGGACAATTTTTAAATGCGCATGGTATTTGTTTGGATGATAGAGATAAAAGTAATCCTACACTTTTAATATCTGCTAGAGAATTGAATATTTTAAAAAGATTTGATTTAAAGGGGAATTATATAGAATCTATTCCTGTTCCTGGAGCACTAATTTGTCGCCCAGTAATTCATAAGAATGATATTTATTTTGCGGTGTTAAAATCGAAAGAAGCTCCCAATAGTGACTCAGGGTTTTTATTAATAATGGATGAAAATAATAAGGTAGTTTCTTGTCCTGGTGCTACCGCTCCAAATTATAAAAACAATAAACTAAATGAGTTGTATCAAACCATTCGCTTGTTTCAATATCCACACGATGTTTGTATTGATGAAGACGAAAATGTATATGTAGCACAATGGAATTCGGGGCAAACGTACCCTATTAAATTAACAAGAGTATGAGGTTTATTTTTGGCTTAATAGGACTCGTAGTAATGGGTTGTGCTAACAACTCCAAAAAGGAAGTTTCCTCTTTTTTACAGCAGGAAGAAATTCAAATTGTACAACCTAAACTTTTGATTTCGAATAGGATAATTGATAGTGTAGAAACAATTGACATAGCCAAAGGTTTAGAAGATGCTCAAATATTTTATACCATTGATAAAAGTGAACCAACGGAGCAATCCTTGGCGTTTACAATTCCAATACAAGTAAAAAAAGAAGGTGTTTATAAGTTTAAATCTTTTTTAAAAGGTTGGAAACCTAGCGAGACGATTGCAATTGAATTTTTTAAAAAAGGAATGCCAATTGAAAAAATAAAATGGATTACTACGTATGATAATAAATATAGCGGACAAGGTGAAAATACTTTAATCAATGCTAGTAAAGCAACCTCCAATTTTGGTAATAAGGAATGGCTTGGATTTGATACTATAGCCGTTGCAGCATTTAATTTTGAGAAGAAAAAGTTTGTAAAAACCTTAAAAATTGGGTATTTAAATGATCCATCTTCATGGATTTTTCCTCCAAAAGAGGTAACCTTATTTACCTCTTATGATGGAGTTACATTTGATAAAATAAATGTAAAATTGGAAGCGTTACCACAGTCCAATTCTGCTAAAATGGAACAGCTCATAATTGAAATTAACAAGGAGTTTCAGTTTGCAAAAATAGAAGTGCAAAATGTAGATAAAATACCAGAATGGCATGAAGGAAAGGGCAAGAAAGCTTGGCTCTTTATGGATGAGTGGTTATTCAATTAATATTGTAAATGAAGATAAATTTTAGAAATACTATACTATTATTCACCTTTTTATTTTGTGCAGTTTTCCCAAGTTATGCACAAGAAAACGGGCAAGAGGTGCCAAGAACTGTATTGTTTTTGGGTAGATTTCATCCTTTAATTTTACACTTACCAATTGGAGCTTTAATTCTTACTTTTTTTTTAGACATAGTTGGTAGAATTCGCAAAGATTACCCACATGAAATTATAAAATATGCACTCGGGTTTTCGGCAATATTTTCTATAATTGCATGTGTTTTAGGTTATTTTCTTTCTTTGGAAGGAGGATACGAAGGGGAAACTT
Source organism: Bacteroidia bacterium (assembly GCA_030425715.1). GTDB lineage: Bacteria > Bacteroidota > Bacteroidia > Flavobacteriales > Flavobacteriaceae > Lutimonas. The sequence continues at coordinate 7,390 of JAUIAA010000099.1, forward strand.
TAGAAGTACATTTTTACGTTGGAATTTTATCTGCAGTACTAATTTGTATTCTATTTTATTTGAGTTGGAAACCAACAGCAAATCAAAAAAAAATATTTTTACCAGTATTTGTTATTGCATTAACAAGTATAAGTGTTGCAGGGCATTATGGAAGCGTGTTAACCCATGTTGAGGATTTTATAACAGAATATGCAAAGGCTCCTGAAAAAGAACAAACCATTGAGGTAATTGATAGCCTTAAAATATTTGAC
>JAUIAA010000100.1 GCA_030425715.1 Bacteroidia bacterium
CAGGTAAAGGAATGTCATGGGGAGGTTCTTTAATTCGTCCTGAAGCAACAGGTTATGGTACTGTTTACTTTGCCGAAAATATGTTAGAAACAAAAAACGATAGTTTAAAAGGTAAAATAGTTTTGGTCTCTGGTTCTGGAAATGTAGCGCAGTTTGCTACTCAAAAAGCAACACAACTAGGTGCAAAAGTGGTTACCTTGTCAGATTCTTCTGGGTATATTTTTGATGCAGAAGGTATTGATGCAGAAAAACTGGCTTATGTGATGGAACTTAAAAATATTCGTCGTGGTAGAATTAAAGAGTATGTAGAAAAATATCCTACTGCAAAATATATAGCAAATAAAACGCCTTGGCAAGAAAAAGGGCAAATCGCCTTGCCTTGTGCCACACAAAATGAATTGAATGGAGAGGACGCTAAGTATTTATTAGCCAATGGTTGTGTATGTGTGAGTGAAGGTGCAAATATGCCTTCTACACCTGAAGCCATTACCGCATTTCACAAAGCAAAAATATTATTTGCACCAGGAAAAGCCTCTAATGCAGGAGGTGTGGCAACATCTGGTTTAGAAATGAGTCAAAATTCACTGCGTATGAATTGGTCACGTGAAGAAGTGGATGCCAAACTAAAAGAAATTATGAGTAATATACACAGTTCTTGTATCCAATATGGAAAAGAAAAAGATGGTTATGTAGATTATGTAAAAGGAGCAAATATTGCTGGGTTTGTAAAAGTTGCAGATGCCATGCTTGCACAAGGAGTAGTATAGTATTCAAAGAAATAGTTTACTATAAAAGAGCTGTTCTTTTTAACAGCTCTTTTCTTATAAAATGAATAGGCAATTTTTTTAAATTGCTAAATAAAACCTTACATTGCATAGGTTAGATTAAAGTGTAGTATAGAATGAAAGATCCAATATCCGATTTAAAAACTTATGAATTTGAAGATGTTGCATTTAACGAATTAATGCAAAACAGAATCAACAAAGTTTTGATTGTATGTTCTAACTACGATTATTATATGTTAGAAGAAGATGGTAGAATTGACGAGCGTATTTTTAATGAATATACCGCTTTAAATTTACGCTATCCTCCTAATTTTATACATGCCAATTCCGCAAAAAGAGCAATCAAATTACTATATTCTGTAAAAATAGATTTGGTGATAACTTGGTTAGATATTGGGCATATCAAGGCTTTTGAAACTTCGCAGCAAATCAAAGAAAATTTTCCCGATATTCCTATTGCGGCATTAAGTCATTACTCTTCTATTTTAAGAAAAAAATTAGAAAACGAAAATCCTAAAGTAATTGATTTTGTCTTTCATTGGAATGGAAATGTAGATATTTTTTTAGCGATTATTAAGCTAACAGAAGATAGGATGAATGCCAAAAAAGATATTAATGAAATTGGTGTTAAGGCTATTTTATTGGTAGAAGATTCGCTTCGGTTTTACTCCCGTTATCTCCCCTTGATTTACAAAATTATATTGAAACAAACACATTCGTTTATGTCGGAAGGATTGAATGAACATAGGGGGATGATGTTGATGCGTGGCCGACCAAAAATTTTATTGGCCACAAATTATGAAGAAGGAATTTCTCTTTTTGAAAAATACCAGCATAATTTGTTAGGAGTAATCTCGGATGTAAGTTATTTTAAAGATGGGAAAAGAGATCCACAAGCTGGTTTTGAATTTTTAAAATATGTAAGAAGCTTGGAGAGGTACTTTCCTTTTTTAATACAATCTTCGGAAAAGCACAATGAAAAACAAGCTTTAGAACTAAAAGGAAAGTTTTTATACAAGCATTCCGAAACCTTGGGTGAAGAAATAAAAAACTATATTACAAAATATTTTTCTTTTGGCGCTTTTGAATTTTGGGATCCAGTTCAAATGAAAGTTTTGGCAGTAGTTAAAGATTTAAACAATTTTCAAAAAGTATTGCCAGAAGTTACTACGGATGCGATCATTTACCATGCAAAAAGAAGCGAATATTCCAAATGGTTAAAATCTAGGGCACTTTTTTCCTTAGCAAATTTATTTAGTACTGTTGAATATGAAGATTTTGACGACGCAGAGCAAATAAGAGAATTCTTAATCAAATCCATTAAACTATATCGATTATTTAGATCGCGTGGAGTGATTGCAAAATTTAATCGACATACTTATGATGAGTATTTAGGTTTCTCAAGAATTGGAGAAGGTTCATTAGGAGGAAAAGGAAGAGGTTTGGCCTTTATAAATTCGTTTATCAAACGCCATAAATTATTCAACAAATACAAAGATGTTACCATTTCCATACCTCGAACGGTAGTATTGAGTACAGAAGTATTTGATGAGTTTATGGAAAAACATGAACTCATTAAATTTGTGGCAAAATGTAATGATGATGAGAAAATTTTAAAAAAATTTATTTCAAAACCATTGCCTAACTCTGTATTAGAAGATGTTAAAGCGTTTTTAAAAATAACCAAAACACCAGTTGCAGTTCGATCATCTAGCGTATTAGAAGATTCGCATTATTTACCATTTGCAGGGGTATTTGCAACTTATATGATACCAAATACGAATAAGGTAAAAATGTTAGAAATGATAGAGAATGCAATAAAATCTGTTATGGCTTCTGCATTTTTTCAAGACAGTAAAACCTATTTAAAAGTAACCTCCCATAGTATTGAGGAGGATAAAATGGCGGTAATTTTACAAGAAGTAATAGGGGTGGAATACGATGATGTATACTATCCAAATTTATCGGGTGTGGCGCGCTCTATTAATTTTTATCCTATTGGAAATGAAAAACCAAATGAAGGTATTGCCAACATTGCACTAGGGTTAGGCGAAATTATCGTAGGTGGTGGTCAAGCTTTAAGATTTTCACCTTATCACCCTAAAAAAGTTCTACAATTGGCTTCACCTGGCTCATCGCAACGTGATACCCAGAAACATTTTTTTGGATTGGATATGAATCCAGATAGCTATAAAGTATCTACAAATGAGTCGATAAATAAAAAGAAAATGACGATTCGTGAGGCAGAAAATCACGGTTCCTTAAAATTTGTAGCTTCCACCTATGATTTGCAGAATAATATCATAAAACCTGGTATTTTACATGATGGTATTCGACTGATAACTTTTGATAATATACTGAAATACAATACATTTCCTCTTCCAGAAATTTTGCAAGATTTATTGCGAATTGGTCAACGAGAAATGAGGAATCCAATTGAAATGGAGTTTGCGGTAAAATTAGATACACCGCCAGGACAACCTAAAGAATTTAGCTTTTTACAAATTAGGCCAATTATTGAAAGCTATGAGGTAACCAGTGAAATGCCAGAAAACTTAGATGTAAATGATACTATTATTTATTCGGAATCTGCATTAGGAAATGGAAAGTATGAAAACCTATACGATTTTGTTTATGTCAAACCAGAAACCTTCAATTCTGCAAATACAAGGCAAATTGCAGCATCGGTAGAAGCAATAAACAAGAAATTTATAGAACAAAATAAACAGTATATTTTGGTTGGCCCAGGAAGATGGGGGTCCAGCGACCCTTGGTTGGGAATTCCTGTAATTTGGCCCCAAATTTCATCAGCAAAAATAATTATCGAAGCTGGCTTGAATAATTTTAGAATTGACCCTAGCCAAGGAACCCACTTTTTTCAAAATCTCACCTCATTTAAAGTAGGATATTTAACCATAAACCCTTTTATAAATGATGGCTTTTTTGACTTAGATTATTTGAATAAACAAGAGGCGATTTACGAAGATACTTATATAAGACACATTAGGTTTAATCAAGCCTTAACCGCAATAATTGAAGGAAAATCAAATAAAGCGGCTATTTTTAAAGAAGGAGTTGTATTTGATAATGACCCTATTCTAGATGAATTGAGTTTAGAAGATTTACCACCAGATGGTTTTATGTAAATTATCCAATTTGAAAAACAATACTAAATATTATTAATTACACGTTTTTATTGACTTATAAATAACAATACTATGAATGTAAAAGAAATTTTAACCAACTTAGAAACAAAGCATCCAGGCGAAAAAGAATATTTGCAAGCAGTACATGAGGTTTTAGAATCTATTGAGCCAATTTATAATGAAAACCCACAGTATGAAGCTGCGGGTATTATTGAACGGTTGGTAGAGCCAGACAGAGTGTTAACCTTTAGAATTGCTTGGACAGATGATGCTGGAAAGGTGCATGTAAATATTGGATACCGTGTTCAATTTAACAACGCAATAGGTCCCTATAAAGGAGGTATTCGTTTACACCCAAGTGTAAATTTAAGTATTCTTAAGTTTTTAGGATTTGAACAGATTTTTAAAAATGCACTAACTACTTTACCGATGGGTGGAGGTAAAGGAGGCTCTGATTTTAATCCAAAAGGCAAATCAGATGCCGAAATCATGCGTTTTTGCCAAGCTTTTATGTTAGAATTATGGAGGGTTATTGGACCGAGTACAGATGTTCCTGCAGGAGATATTGGTACGGGTGGTAGAGAAATTGGTTTTATGTACGGTATGTACAAAAAACTACAACTTGAGAACACAGGTGTATTTACAGGTAAAGGTTTGAATTGGGGAGGAAGTTTGATTAGACCTGAAGCTACAGGATTTGGGGCTACATATTTTGCAAAAGAAATGTTAGAAACTAATAGCGATTCATTTAAAGGTAAAACAGTTACGCTATCAGGTTTTGGAAATGTAACTTGGGGAGTAGCATCAAAAGTTACAGAGCTGGGAGGAAAAGTAGTTACCATTTCTGGTCCTGATGGCTATGTATATGATAAGGATGGTTTGAATGCAGAAAAGATAGAATATTTGTTGCTATTACGAGCTTCTAATAATGATATTGTTTCACCGTATATTGAAGTTTTTCCAGAAGCAAAATTTTTCCCTGGAGAAAAGCCTTGGGCTGTATCAACAGATGTTGCGATGCCATGTGCAATTCAAAATGAATTAAATGGCGACGATGCGCAAAAATTAATTGCTAATGGTGTAAAATATATAGTGGAAGTTTCTAATATGGGCTGTACACCAGAAGCCATCAGTTTATTTCATAAAAATAAATTGCCATTTGTTCCAGGAAAAGCGGCAAATGCTGGTGGTGTTGGGGTTTCTGGGTTAGAAATGTCGCAAAATGCAATGAAAATGAATTGGACCAAAGAAGAAGTGGATGAAAAACTACATCAAATTATGTCTTCTATTCATGCTGCTTGTACCAAATACGGTGCACAACAAGACGGTTATATCAATTATGTAAATGGAGCAAATATTGCAGGGTTTATCAAAGTTGCCGATGCGATGTTAGATCAAGGAGTTATATAATGTTGTCTATTTTTGAGCATAAAAAAACCTTGCCATGGCAAGGTTTTTTTATGTTTTAAAACAAAGGGTTTACTTTGCATTTTCAAAATAAGCAACCAAAGCATGTAGCTCATCGTCGCTTAAATCTTTTACAAAACCATCTAGGTTTGCTTGCATAATTGCAACTTGACCAGGATCTGTATCTACTATAGCTTTACTATCTCCTTTTAAGAAATCAAAAATATTTGCACCTTTTTCGTCATAGATTTTAACAATCTCCTTAATAGAAGGGCCAATAACCTTAGCGTCTAATTGATGGCAAGAAACACAAGTTTTTTCACTAAAAAGTTTTTCTCCCAGTGCGATTTGCTCGGTGTCTCCACCGTCAGATTTTGCTGCTTCGTTAGCTACTGGGGCAGCTTGTTCAACCGCATTTTCTTTTTGTTTTGCTGGCTTGGCTTCTTTTTTATCATTACCACAACTTGTTAATAATAGAGCAACGGTGGTAAGACTTACTATAATTTTTTTCATGATGATTAGTTTAGATAAATATTATACCTACAAATTTATTATAATTAAATCAATTAAACGTAATAGCTTATGAAATATTATAATACCTATTCTAGAACTTAAAATCAGTAAAAAATATTAAATTTGCGCCATATTTAAACACAGATGTTAGAAAAATTACAAATAGTAATTTGATGAAGTTTCAGATTTGATTATTCAGCCAGAAATCATATCAGACCAAAAGAGATATATACAATTAAACAAAGAGTATAAGGATTTAAAAGAACTTGTTGATAAAGGAGATGCTTACAAAAAAGCTTTGGCAAATTTAGAGGAAGCGAAGGAAATTATTGCCGATGGATCTGATGCTGAAATGGTTGAAATGGCCAAAATGGAACAAGAAGAGTCTACAGCAAAAATTGCTGCTTTAGAAGAAGAAATTAGATTATTACTTATTCCAAAAGATCCAGAAGATGCTAAAAATGTAGTGGTTGAAGTTAGAGCGGGTACTGGTGGTGATGAAGCCAGTATATTTGCAGGGGATTTGTATAGAATGTATACCAAATATTGTGAGGGTAAAGGATGGAAAGTAGCAGTTGTAGATTTAAATGAAGGGACCTCTGGGGGATTTAAGGAGATTATCTTTGAAGTATCGGGTGAAGATGTTTACGGTACTTTAAAATTTGAGGCAGGAGTACATCGTGTACAACGTGTGCCACAAACCGAAACCCAAGGAAGGGTACACACTTCAGCAGCAACAGTTATGGTATTGCCAGAGGCTGAAGAGTTTGATGTTGAATTAGATATGCAAGATGTTAGAATTGAGAGAACAACATCTACAGGGCCTGGAGGGCAATCGGTAAATACAACTTATTCAGCCATTCGATTGCATCACGAACCTACAGGGATTGTGGTGAGCTGTCAAGACCAAAAATCACAGCATAAAAATTTAGAAAAAGCATTAAAAGTATTGCGTTCTAGACTGTATGAAGCAGAATTAGCTAAAAAACAAGCAGCAGATTCTGAAAAGCGAAAAAGTATGGTTTCATCAGGAGATCGTTCTGCAAAAATTAGAACTTACAATTATCCACAAGGACGAGTAACGGAACATAGAATAGGGTTGACGCTTTATGATTTGAGTAATATTATCAATGGTGATTTACAAAAAATAATTGATGAATTACAGTTGGCAGAAAATGCTGAAAAACTAAAGGCTACAGACGAAGCAATATAAACTTATAAAATAGTCGTAAAAATAAAAATCCTGAAGCGTGAGCCTCAGGATTTTTTTATAAGCAAGAAATTAGTATTTATTTTATCTTGTCCACAATTGCTTTAAAAGCATCTGGGTTATTCATCGCTAAATCGGCTAAAACCTTACGGTTTAACTCAATATTGTTAGCTTTTAATTTACCCATAAATTGCGAGTAAGATAAACCGTGTTCACGTGCTCCAGCATTAATACGTTGAATCCATAATCCACGGAAGTTTCTTTTGTTGTTTTTTCTGTCACGGTATGCGTACGACATTGCTTTGTCAACGGCATTCTTTGCAACAGTATAAACATTTTTACGTCTACCAAAGTACCCTTTGGCTTGTTTTAAAATCTTTTTTCTACGAGCTCTTTTGGCTACTGAATTTACTGATCTTGGCATTTCTTTTTAATTTTTTTGAGTAAGGCAGATATTTAAATCATTTTATG
>JAUIAA010000101.1 GCA_030425715.1 Bacteroidia bacterium
AGAAAAAAAACAGTAGAGTTACCACTTATTTCATCTTATGTTTTTGTTTTTATTGAAGCCAAAAATCTAAATACTACCTTACCAACCCCAGGAGTGGTAAATGTGTTAAAACATTTAGGAAAGCCTGCAGTTATAAGAGAAGATGAAATAAACAACTTAAAAATTCTAACCAGTAGCGATGAAAACCTAAGCTTTGCAGATAGCATTGAAGTGAGCAAAGGAGATGCAGTAGAGGTTGTGAAAGGACCCTTTATGGGATTGATTGCAACTTGTATCAATACTAGTACTAGCTATAGGGTTGTTGTAAAAATAGATTCATTAGGAACCTGCTTTAATGTAAATATTCCCTTGAGTTTTTTAAGAAAAATAGAGCATAAAACAACTGCATAACAAATCCTATGGTAGAAATTTCAAACAAAAAAATATTGGTAACAGGCGGGGCTGGATTTATTGGTTCTAATCTTTGCGAGATTCTTTTAAAAATGAACAATACAGTAGTTTGTTTGGATAATTTTTCTACAGGAAAAAAAGAAAACATAGTGCCATTTTTAAAGAATAAGCAATTCACTTTAATAGAAGGAGACATTCGAAATTTGGAAGATTGTACAAAAGCAGTCCAGGATATGGATTTTGTACTACACCAAGCTGCTTTAGGCTCTGTGCCGAGATCCATTGCGGATCCTATTACTTCTAATGAGGTAAATATTTCTGGGTTTTTAAATATGTTGGTGGCATCAAGAGATGCAAAGGTTAAGCGTTTTGTATATGCGGCAAGCTCTTCTACTTATGGAGATTCAGAATCTTTACCAAAAATTGAAGATACCATTGGCAAACCCTTATCACCTTATGCAATTACCAAATTTGTAAATGAGCTTTACGCAGATATTTTTAACAAAACCTATGGTTTAGACACGATTGGGTTGCGATATTTTAATGTCTTTGGCAGACGACAAGACCCTAATGGAGCTTATGCCGCAGTTATTCCTAAATTTGTAAGTCAGTTAATCAATCATCAATCTCCTACCATCAATGGAGATGGAACTTTTTCTAGGGATTTTACCTATATTGATAATGTAATACAAATGAATTTATTGGCAATTTCTTGTGAGAAGAAGGAAGCTGTAAACCAAATTTATAATGTAGCTTACGGACAAAGGGCTACCTTAAATGAATTGGTGGACAAATTGAAGGAATTATTAAGTGATTATGATGAGCGTATTTCAGATATTGAAATAACTTATGGTCCAAATAGAAAAGGAGATATACCACATTCTTTGGCATCCATAGATAAAGCAAAAAAATTATTAAAATATAGCCCTCAATTTTCTTTAGCAGAAGGTTTGCAAGAGGCAATTGATTGGTATTGGAAAAATTTAAAATAAAAATATGAACTTAACAGTAGTAGGAACAGGTTATGTTGGATTGGTAACAGGAACATGTTTTTCAGAAATGGGAAATAAAGTTACTTGCGTGGATGTAGATGAAAAAAAAATTAAAGATTTACAAAACGGAATCATACCCATTTATGAGCCTGGATTGGAAAGAATGGTGCAAAAGAATTTTGAAAAAAAATCACTGAACTTTACTACTAAATTAGAAAATGGTTTAAAAACGGCAAAAGTTGTATTTATAGCAGTTGGGACTCCAATGGGAGAAGATGGTTCTGCCGATTTACAATATGTATTAGGAGTGGCAAGAGAACTCGGTCAACTTATGCAACATCCAATTGTTGTTGTTGATAAATCTACTGTTCCTGTGGGTACAGGAGATAAGGTCAAAGCAGTAATTCAAGAGGAGTTAGATAAACGTGGAGTACAAATTAATTTTGATGTGGTGTCTAACCCTGAATTTTTAAAAGAAGGAGCTGCTGTTCAAGATTTTATGAAGCCAGATAGAATTGTTATCGGGGCAGAAAATGATACCGCTTTTGATTTGATGAAAGATTTGTATGCGCCTTTTACCCATAACCATGATCGTGTTATTTGTATGGATGTACGTTCGGCAGAAATGACCAAATACGTGGCCAATGCAATGTTGGCAACAAAAATTTCATTTATGAATGAGGTGGCAAATATTTGCGAATTGGTTGGTGCAGATGTAAATCAGGTAAGAATTGGGATAGGTTCAGATTCTAGAATTGGTTATAGTTTTATTTATCCAGGAAGTGGCTATGGAGGTTCTTGTTTCCCAAAAGATGTAAAGGCTTTGCAAAAAATTGCCGAAGAAAAGGGATACCAAGCCAATTTAATTTCATCCGTAGAAACGGTAAACAACAAACAAAAAATGGTAATTGCCAATAAGGTTGTAAAACGATTTGGATCGGACCTTACAGGTAAAACTTTTGCAGTTTGGGGGCTGGCATTTAAGCCTGAAACTGATGATATGAGAGAGGCTCCAGCTATTTATATCATTAAAGATTTGGTGCAAAGAGGAGCTAAAATTAATGCGTACGACCCAAAAGCGATGCATGAAGCACAATCCTTTTATTTAAAAAATATAAAAGGGATTACCTACTGTAATTCAAAATATGAAACTTTAATTGATGCTGATGCAATGTTGTTGCTAACGGAATGGAAAGAGTTTAGATCGCCAGATTTTGAAGAACTAAAAACGCAAATGCATACACCAATTATATTTGATGGTAGAAATCAGTACAGTAATTTAAAATTGGAAAATAAAGGTTTTGAGTATTTTCAAATAGGAAAAATTTAACCTTACTGTTTTTCTCTTTTGAAATGTTAAAATAAAATAAGTATATTCGTTACTTAAATCCCTCGTTATGAAAAAATATTTTACTATTATTTTTGCAATTTTGCTATTTACTTCCTGTGCAACGAAAGAAGATGTTGTATACTTTAATGGAATTAACAGTTCCGATAATTCTGTTGGTTTAGATAGTTATTCTCCTACTTACCATATTGATGATGAATTGGTTATAGTTGTAAATGCTATTGACGCCGAGGCTGCCATGCCCTTTAACCAGTTTGCGGTTGCTTATTCTTCCGATACAAGAATGGCTGAAGGTAGACCAAGATTACAAACATATATTATAAATGCAGATGGTAATGTTCAAATGCCAGTGATAGGTGATGTAAAACTAGCAGGTTTGAATCGAGCACAAGCTGTAGCGCTACTTGAAGGCAAGCTTAAAGACTATATCAAAGATCCTATTGTCAATATTAGAACAGTTAACTATAAAATTACCGTTTTAGGCGAAGTAAATCGTCCAGGAACCTATACGGCTACAAATGAAAGGATTACTTTAATTGAAGCCATTGGTATGGCAGGTGATTTGACTATTTATGGAGAAAGAGAAAATGTTTTAGTAATTCAAGACTACGATGGGAAAAAGACTTATACTAGAGTTAATTTAAAGTCGGATGAGCTGTTTAACTCTCCTGTATATTATTTGGGGCAAAACGATGTGGTTTACGTCGAACCTAATCAAACGAGATCGAGAGGATCGTCCATTGGTGCAGCTACAGCAGTAATAATTTCTGTAGTAGGAATATTAATATCAGTTGCAACCTTAGTGGTAACCGTTACTAACAATAATTAATGTAAATAAAAGATAGCACTATATTAAAAAAAGAGTTGTTGTAAAAACAGCTCTTTTTATTTTCCATTAAATGCACTCATGGTATTGTTTAAACCAGCTAGAGCAAATGATTTAATGGCCTTGGTAGATTTGTCAATACGCTCGTCTAGTTTTTCTTGCTCCTCCGCATTCCATTCTCCTAAAACATAATCCACTTGTCTGCCTTTTTGAAATTCACTACCTACACCAAAACGAAGTCTGGCGTAGTTTTGTGTTTGCATTTGCTCTTGTATATTGCTCAGGCCATTATGCCCTCCAGCACTTCCTTTTCCCTTTAAACGGAGCGTTCCAAAAGTTAGGTTCAAATCATCAGTTATGACTAATATATTGCTTAAATCAATTTTTTCTAAGGTTGCCCAATACTTTAAAGCTTTACCGCTTAAATTCATATAAGTATTTGGTTTTAGCAAAATAAAAGTTCTGCCTTTGTATTTAAAACGTGCAATATCGCCCAGTTTTTTGGTTTCGAAAACAACTTCTTCATTTTTAGCCAATTGATCCAACACCAAAAAACCAATATTGTGACGTGTATTTTTATACTTGTCGCCAATATTTCCTAGACCTACAATAAGAAATTTTTTCATGGACTCTTCTTGGGTTTTGTTTGATTTAAAAAGTTTGATAAAAGATTGCCATAAATTCATGGCTTAAATGTATAAAAAAAGCTTTTCGTATATACGAAAAGCTTTTAAATTATATTAAAATAAAGATATTTATTCTGCAGCAGCAGGAGTTTCTTCACCCGCAACTTCTTCACCTTCAGCAGTAGTGTCATCATCATCATCATCGTCATCTGCACTTGGAACAGATAAACGAGACATTCTAACTTGAACAACTACAGTATTGTCAGGGTGTAAAATAGAATAAGCATCATTTTGCAATGCAGTTACATATATTTTATCGCCAATTTTTACCTTAGAGATATCTACATTGATAAAGTCTGGTAAGTTTGCAGGAACTGCTTTTACTTTTAATTTTCTGTAAGGAAAACGTAAGTTACCACCAGCAATTACACCAGGAGAAGTACCAACTAATTTTACTGGAATTTCCATAGTAACTTCCTTATCATCAAATAATTGAAAGAAGTCTACGTGTAAAATTTTGTCGGTAACTGGGTGAAACTGGATATCTTGTAAGATAGCGGCCAATTTCTCACCACTTTCCAATTCAATCGTTGCAGTGTAAACGTTTGGAGTGTACACTAATTTGCTAAATGCTAATTCATCTGCTGAAAAGTGCAATGGTTTTTCTCCTCCGTATATAACGCAAGGTACCTTTCCAGCATTACGTAAGGCTTTAGTTGCTACTTTACCTACGCTTTCTCTTTTAGATCCGTTGATCGTAATTGATTTCATTGTTTAATTATTTTTACATTATAAATTTATCGCTGATAGATGTATTGTTTTGTACTTTATGCATCACCTCAGCAAATAAGGGCGCGCAAGATACAACTTTTATTTTAGAACTAACCTTCTTTAAGGGTAAAGAATCGGTTACGATTAATTCTTTTAAGGCAGACTTTTCTATACGCTCGTAGGCCGCCCCAGAAAGGATAGCATGTGTGGTAATGGCACGCACACTAATGGCTCCTCTTTCTAACATTAAATCGGCTGCTTTTGTTAAGGTTCCTGCCGTGTCTACCATATCGTCAACTATAATTACATTTCTGCCTTTTACATCGCCAATTAGCTCCATATAAGCAATTTCATTGGCTTTTTTTCTTTGTTTATAACAGATTACTACTTCACTGTTTAAATATTTAGAGTAAGCATATGCTCTTTTTGATCCACCCATATCTGGCGAAGCAATGGTGATATTATCTAGATTTAAATCGTGGATATGAGGTAGAAAAATAGTAGAGGCAAATAAATGGTCTACAGGAATTTCGAAAAAACCTTGAATTTGATCGGCATGTAAATCCATGGTAATAATTCTAGTTGCTCCTGCTGCTTGTAATAATTTGGCAACCATTTTTGCTGCGATAGGCACTCTTGGTTGGTCTTTTCTATCTTGACGAGCCCATCCATAATAAGGCATAACTGCAGTAATATGTCTTGCCGAAGCGCGTTTTGCGGCATCAATCATCAAAAGCATTTCCATTAAATTCTCGGTAGGAGGCATGGTAGAACCTATTAAGAAAATTCTTCTCCCACGAATAGACTCCTCGAAAGAGATTTGAAATTCACCGTCACTAAATATGTTCTTTTTCATTTCTCCTAGTTCAATTCCGTAAGAATCGGCAATTTTTTGTGCCAATTCAGTACTTTGCGAACAAGAGAAAATTTTTGGGTTAGGTACTTTAAGTTTCATAAAGTTGTGTGTGTAAGTAAGTTGTTGGTTTTAATTTTCGGCAAAATTAAGTATTTATTTCAAGTGTAATTGCTTTTTTGTTTAAAAGATTTCGTTAAAATTTTACTTGAAGAATAGGTGTTTGAAATCTCTAAAAAGAATAAAAAAAGCAATTGTTTTTCTATAAAAAGTTTATATTTGCAGTCCAAATTTTTTTAAAGAAGGAAACCTACTATTCTAGGAGGAGTGACGGTAGAGAAAGAACTACAAAATATTACAGACCTTATCAATTGATTTACCAAGAGGTTTGTATATCTAGACCAGAAGCTAGAAAGAGAGAAAAGTATTGGAAATCTGGTATTGGAAAAGAAAAGTTAAGAGAATTGAGAAATTCTATATAATGCTCAAGTGGCGGAATTGGTAGACGCGCTGGATTCAAAATCCAGTTCTTTCGGGAGTGTGGGTTCGATTCCCACCTTGAGTACAAACATCCTTGTAATCTTTTGATTATGAGGATTTTTTTTGTAGTATATCTGAGAACTATTAGAATATAACCCTAATGGAACAGTTAGCAATCAAGGGAAAACCAAATATATATTAATCGGAATAGAATCGAACTCTTTTAAAGCTTTAAAATTGAAAGTAGAATAACTTGTGTAATTAATGCTCAAAACACTTTTAAATTGAAAAATTTTGAGTGTTTCCACACAGTTAATTTACACAACTTTTACAACCTTGGTAATATGGGAAACATGAGAAAAAGAATAAAACTATTGTTTGTAATATTAATAATCGCAGTTATAAATATGAGCTGTGAAAATGATGAACCAGATTCTAGCGTATTTTTATGTAATTCTAAAAATCCACTATCCTCTTTAAATGTTGATAACCTCGATATAGACCCTATTTTAACGATGTTCCCTTCAGTTATTACACCAAATGGAGATGGAATAAACGATGTATTCATTATTCCATATTTGAATTTACATTCTAATTATACCATAACAATTCTTGATTTGAATAATAAGGTTGTTTTTGAATCAAAAAATAATGAATCCCTTTTTGATGGGAAAGACCAAATTTCTGGCAAAGATTTAAAATATGGTTCTTACCAATATAAGTTGGTAATAGAAAATGAACAAACCTTTTTACAATATGGATACCTTTCAATTATTAGAAATAAATCAGAAGCACATGGGTTTGATTTTACTAATTGCTTTTCTGTACATACACAAGATCCAATTTTAGATTAAGACAAGTAAAAAAATTCTATTGCTAGCAAAAAGAATCTATAATAGTATTAGTCTATCAATTCAAGAGTAATATTTTTTATTTCATAATACTAATTTTTGCCTGCTTCGATTGTATTTGCAGTTAAGTTGTTTTACGGATTATTAGTAGTATAAATAATTTTCTTTTTCTTAAATCATTGAGTATAACGGAATTATTTATGTAAAAAACATTAAATTAGCTTCATAACAAAATTTTGTTAGCGCAAGTTTATTACGCGCCAACGCTATTGCTTGGCTCGAAACAGGCACTATACAAACTATATGGAGTCCTTGAAATGCACTTATATAATTGCTTTTAGATTAAGAAGAAAAGTAAATCAATTACAAAATTGATACAAACGGATATGAA
>JAUIAA010000102.1 GCA_030425715.1 Bacteroidia bacterium
CTCAAATGTAGTGCTTTTCTTTTTGAAAATACGCTCCAAAAATTTTTCAATATCCGAATCATCTACATAATCTTCACAATCTAGTGCTCCATAAAAAGGTTCGGGCAATGTTTCAAATTTTGTAAACAATTTATTTTTCAACGTTCTATTCTTTTGTACTTGCTGTAAATTTTTTGCAACAAGTGGCAATGCCAAAGTCCCTCCAGAGCCATTGGCTCCACTATTAAAATGAATGCTAGGAAAAGAAGCTCCAACTCTTGCTCCAATTACCAAGTTTGGATTATATGCCATAAACCAAGCATCGGCGTAGTCTTGTGATGTTCCTGTTTTTCCAGCCAAAGGCAGTTGAACGCCATATACATTTTTCATAGATTTTCCGGTCCCCTCTATCACTGCTTTTTGTAACATTGCATTGATTAACAATGCCTCTTTCTGTGCCAAAACTTTTTCTTTAGATTTTAGCATTTTATTTTGATACAACACTTCACCATTAGATGTTTTGATAGCTTTGATAAGCTGCGGTTTTATTTTGTAACCGCCATTTGCAAAGCTTCCATACGCCAAGGTCATCTCGTATAAACTTGCCGTGGTAGTACCTAAAGCTGAGGCTGGCTGATTTAAAATTTCTTGGCTAAACCCTAAATTTTTCCATGTTTTCTCCAAGTTCTGAAATGGAACTTGTAAAAATAAATTAACCGTTGGAATATTCAACGATTTTGCCAAAGCAGCAGCAACGGAGTAATTTCCTCCAACAGATTTATCGTAATTCTGTGGCTGCCATCCTTCAAAATCTTCTAAAACTATGGGTTCGTTTTCTAAATAGTCACAAGGGTCAACCCCTACCTCTAGTGCTGAAGCATATAAAAATGGTTTAAAAGCCGAAGCTGTTTGTCGCTGTGCAAAAATTTGATCGTACGGTTGGGTTCTAAAATCAATTCCGCCAACCCAAGACTTAATTGCACCTGTTCTAGGGTCCAATGCTAACAATCCTGCTTGTAACAATTTTAATTGATGTTGAATACTATCTTTTACCGAAATGGAATCTTTATAAAAACCATCCCAAGAAAATAGCTCTCTATTTTTTCTAGCAGTAGTATTATTCTGGTGTAGTCTTTTAAGCTCTGTATCTGCTAAAGCACTTAATTTTTTATGATAAGAACCTCTGGCATATTGTTTATCTAAACGCTTTTGCATTTTACCCAAATGGCTTTTAAAAGCTTGTAAAGCATAGGTTTGTAAATCAATATTTAAAGTAGTTTCTATTACCAAACCGCTTTTATACAAATCGTAAACTGTATCCTTTTTTCTTTGTACTTCTTCCAGTAATTTTTGCGCTTCTTTTTTTACTTCTACTAAAAAATAATTTGCCGGTCCTTCCGACTCAATATTTGCGTAATCTAATTTTAATTCTAATTGCTGTAAAGAATCAGCAGCCTCTTTTGTAAGGTATTCATACCTTTCCATTTGGTGGATAACTACGTTTCTTCTTTTTAATGCATGTCCGGGATATAACCTTGGATTATAATAGGTATTTGCCTTTAAAATTCCAACCAGTACTGCCGATTCTTCTATATTTAATTTTTCAACGCTTTTGTTAAAATATCTTCTTGCTGCAGCTTCTATACCCCAAACATTTTCCCCAAAAGGGACGGTATTTAAATACAAAGTTAAAATCTCTTCCTTGTTATAAACCTGTTCTAATCTTTGCGCTAAAATTACCTCTTTGGTTTTGTTAATAGGCATTGTAATTGGCCCATAGCTTTTACGACCATACATGTTTTTTGCCAATTGTTGGGTAATGGTACTCCCTCCTCCAGAGCTCTTATCGTTCAGTAAAATAGACTTAAACAGCACCCTAAGTAGGCTTCTAGAATCTATACCTTCATGCTCAAAATATCTTGCATCTTCTGTAGCTACAAGCGCATTCACCAATTGCTTTGGCAACTGTTCATATTGTATATTTGTTCTGTTTTTTTTGAAAAATTTTCCGATTAGCGTACCGTTATCAGAAATTACTAAAGATGCGGTATCATTGCTAAAATCCTTTAGTTCTTGCTTGGTATAAAGATGACCAAATACTCCATAATAAACTCCAGCAACTAATAAAGCCACTATAAAAATGAATAGTAAGGCTAATTTTATTCCGAATTTAAAAATTCTTTTCAACATCATTTAGAATAATAAAACGGGCAATGTAAGTAAGATTCTGATTTAATTCTTAAGAACGACAAGTGTGGCTACGTACCCAGTTGGCAGATTCCATTCTTTAGAAGTTACCATATTACCAGAAGCATCAAAAACATTAAACTCGGCAGTATTTGGACCAGACATTCCTTGATTTAAAGCCTGAATATCAACTCTATTAAACCCTTCTTTTAAATCAATATTGATTACATAGTAACCCGCTTTGAGCACAATATTGGATAATAAAACTTGTCCATTTACCATAACACGCACTCTATCTCCATCAACATAGCTGTGGTCTCTACACTCAATTCTAATACTCTTGGTACTGGTTTCAATTCTACCCAGTTCAATTTCGGTTTTAATTTTTACCTGACTTACATCTTTGCCATTCCAAAACTTTTTTACCATTACATCCTTTTCAACAGGTCTGGTCCTAACCATATCTCTAGAAATACTAGATTTGGCTACGCTGTATTCTGGAAAATTTTTAGAAATATCTTCTAAGCTACCAAATGGAGTAACCTCAGCTCCTTTATTAATTTTGATAGCAGAGCTCATGGTATTTTGCTTTTCTTTACTATCTTTTTCTGGCTGAAAAGAAAACTGGTCTGTTTCAATTACTTTACTATTATCAATTTGCCCAATAGCTTGGATTGAAATTTGTAAAAAAACAATTATTGAGATTAGAAACTTCCCTTTCATTTTTAAGCAAATATTTTGCAATTTATTCATTTTTAAACGGTGGGCAAATTACAAATTCTACCCTACAGTTTTATTAAAACTTTATTAAAATTAGAAGGTAAGTTTACAATAACCGTTCCGTTATTGTAAATGTCGTTGTATTTTTTTAATTGCATTTTCAATAGACTTGTCTGGTTCAATTACGTTGTCTTTTCCCCAAAACTCTGGACTTGAAAAGCCAGAAGCCTTATCATTTAGTATTACATTTTTTCGAAGTCTCTCTTTACTTTTAATTAATTCCTCTTTGGTTATTTTTTTCCAATCGGTTATTGCCATTTCTATATCTAGATTGTAAACAGAATTAAAAATTCTTTTTTTCCAATCTATCTTAAACGACAGCTCCACTCTTCCATAACTAAAAAACCATTTATCCTCTTTCATTCTATAATCAATTCTATAATTGGCAACCATTGGAATTACATTAGCTTTTGACGGTTTTTTCTTTACAAAATATTTACTTGCTTGGGTTTTATTAGAAAGTTTTAAACTAAAAATTGCTTTACTAAGTGCAAAAGTTTGCGCATCTATATATAACTTACCGTAAAACATCGGTTCGTAAATATTTTCACTTTGTATAAAATTGACAACATAAGTACCTCTATTGTCCACACTTATATATTTATCAAAAGTAAATTTGTAATTTTTAAAAATATCTTCATTAAAAAAGAAATCCTTATTCTTAACCATATCAATATTTAAAGTATTGTATGGCCCTCCTTGCAATTTGATAACTAGGGTGTCTAATTTTTTATAATCCGTGCTTTTTCTGGCCCTTTGCAATATTACATAATCCAAACTATTGGACGCATATGGCTTTTTATAAATATCAACTACTGCTTCCGACAGGGAAGCATAGGTTCTTCTTTTTTTGATAGATTCTCTATAAAAGGCCTTCATCAACAATGGATCTTCAAAATGATTTTTATTGCGATTGAGCATTAGTTTTCGAATTATCATATCTGGGTCTTTCGAAATCACATTAACTTCTGGAAGTTCTAACACATCTTCAATCAGTCTTATTTTCAATACTGTTCCATTAAAATCACTCAGCGGAATCATTTTATTACCATATCCTAAATAGGTTATGGTTATACTCTGATTGGCTTTGCTCTTTGGTACCTTAAGCAAAAAATTCCCATCACGGTTAGTGACGGTTGAAATATTCGATTCATTTACCGAAATTGTCGCGAATTCTAAGGTTTTTTTTGATTTAGAATCTATAACCGTACCTCTGTATTCTATAAAATCTTCCACAACTTCTTCCTGTGCTTCAATCTTGTTAGAAAGGAATAAGAAAATAGCTGTACAAAAAATCAGTAAAGCGGAATTTTTATTTATTTTAATATCTGATATTGATTTCATTGCAATAATATTTTAATGTATTTTCACCCTCTCAATTTAGTGATTTTTAAATAATTAATAAAGTTTAACTTGTTAATTTTTGAAGTATAGGGTTGAATGCTTTAGAAGCTAATATTACTTTTTCGTGTAGTTTAAATTGTGCCATTTCCTCTTGATCTACCACTACTTTAACCAAATCATTTCCTACCAAAACAGTAACAATATAGAGAAAATCTTGTGGTGCGATGGCTACAATTTCTCCTGTAAACTTAAATTTCCCACTTAAACTAGCTGTAGAAAATATAGATTTTGTTTCTCCTTGTTGGATAATTTTACCACGATCAAGCTCTATAACGTAATCGGAAAGTTTAATGATTTCTGATACATCATGGCTAATTAAAATAGTAGTTAAATCAAACGCTCTATGCGCCGTTAAAATATAATCTTGCAATTGTTTTCGCATTTGAAAATCTAATGCGGAAAGCGGTTCATCTAACATCAATATTTTAGGTTTTTGTACTAGGGTTCTTGCCAAAGCTACCCGTTGTTTTTGCCCTCCTGATAACATTTTGGGGCTTCTTTTTTGTAAATCTCCTAAATCAAATATTTCAATAACCTCTTTTATGTTTTGGGTTTTTCTGTTCTTTGGAAGTGCAAATTGCAGGTTTTCTAATACGGTCATATTCGGAAAAAGGGCATACTCTTGAAAAACCAAACCGATATCTCTTTTTTGCGGACTTATATTTACTTTCTTATCGGAATCATACCAACATGCATTGTTTACAATTATAGAACCTGTATCGGCTTTTTCTAAACCTGCTAATAATTTTAAAATAGTAGTCTTCCCTGCACCAGATTTACCATAAATAGTGAGCCATTTATTTTTTTGCAAAGTAAATTGTACATCTAATAACATTTTACCCGATGCATCTTGCAATTCTTTTTTTAGGTTTACCGCAATCATTTATAAAATCGTTTAAAAAATCCTCCGTTAAGGAAATAAACCAAACACAGAATAGAAAAAGTAATGGCAAATAAAATTAAGGAATAGGTATTTGCTGCACTATAATTTAAAACTTCAACTTCGTCGTAAATAGCAATAGAAGCTACCTTTGTTTTTTCAGGAATATTCCCACCAATCATTAAAACTACTCCAAATTCACCAATAGTATGGGCAAAAGACAAGACAATTCCAGTTAAAAGTGCTGGTTTAATATTTGGCAATAAAACCTTTCTTAAGGTGGTAAATTTACTTTTTCCCAAAACAAAAGAAGCATCTTTTAATAAGGGTGATAAATTACTCAACCCAGATTGGATAGGCTGTACCATAAATGGCAAACTATAAATCATAGACGCAAAAACCAAACCTTCAAACGAAAATACCAATCTTAAACCTAACCATTGGTCTAGCCACCTACCAAAGCCATCTGCCGGACTAAAGGCTACGAGCATATAAAAACCCAAAACCGTTGGGGGCAATACCAATGGCATACTTACCAAAGCTTCAATTATAGGTTTTATTTTTGATTTGGTAAATGCCAACCAATATGCCAAAGGCAAAGCCACTATCCACAGTAAAATAGTGGTAATAGTCGCTAGTTTAAAAGTTAATATTAGTGGACTCCAGTCTATCATTTTTGCAGCATCAATTCATTGGTTTTTACCATTGCCAAAACAGTCATCCCAACTTCTAATTCTAGTTGATTTACTGCCTTGCTGGTAATTATTGCATTTATTTTTCCAACATTGGTTTGCAAACTTATTTTAGCCAGCAATTTGGCTTGTTGTATTTCAGTTATTTCTCCAGGAATTCTATTTTGTAAACTTATATTCTGCTCTGTAAGTTTGCCCAACACCACTTCTGTTTCTTTAACAATTGCATAAATCACACTACCTATTTTTAAGTAATTTTCTGTATTATCGGCATTAATAATAATACTTTTCCATTCCAACCCGCCAACATCTAAAGTCACCAATGATAGTGATTTATCAACTTCAATATTCGCTATTTTTGCTTTCAACTTATTCATTCCATCAACTAATTATATCCATTTTGTGTAAAAATATCTTGTGATTTATTCGAAAGCAAAAATTGCACAAATGATGTTGCTAACGAATCTTTTTCTTTAAAATGATTTAAAACCACAACACCTTGTTCTATACTAACATAAGCATCACTTGAAACTTCTTTCCAATGTATTGGATATTGAGATTTTAAAGCCAAAACTGCTGATTTTGAGGTAAACCCAACCGCTGCTGCACCACTAATTACAAATTGATTTACCTGGGCTATATTTTCTCCATAAACCAACTTTTTTTCTAAAGATTTAAACCATTGTTTTTTATCTAAATACTGTTTTGCCGCTACACCATAAGGTGCAATTTTAGGATTTGCTATAGCGATATGTTGTATAGATTGGCTTTTAATATCGTTCAAATTTAAGGATGAATCCATAGTCCATAATACCAAATTACCTACTGCATATTTTTTAGGCTTACTTATAGCCAATTTTTTTTTATACAAATAGGTGGGGTATTTCATGTCTGCCGACAAAAAAACGTGGTAGAGTGCTCCTTTTTCTATCTGTGCGGTTAACTTACCAGATGATCCATAAATTATTTGGCATGCTATTCCTGTATTAGCGGTATATGCTTCCATAATTTTTGGCAACACATATTGCAAATTAGATGCTGCAGCAATACGTAATACTTTTTTATCTGCTTTAGTACAAGAATGCAATACTAAAATACCAACCACACAAAAAAATCGAAGCAAATTATAAGTCATCTGTAAAATGCTTTTTAGATTTTGGTTTTGCAAACTTTGCTGCATTGTATTTTTTAGATTGCCCTTTTGCAATAGAAAGCGATTGCCAATCTTTACCTTGTATCATTCTACCTATAAAAACAATCTGACCAATATGGTAAGCATAATGTGCTAGCTGTCTGTTCAGCGCTTCATTAACGGTATGTCCCATATTTCTAATATAGACTAGCTTTTCTAAATCAGAATCGTTTAGGTTTTTTAAAGTGCCCTCTAAACAACTCCAACCTGTATTCCATTTATCTAGAAGTTCTTTTTTAGTTTTTAATACGTTCTCAAATTCTTTGTCTCTATTTCTCCATTCCTTTTCTCCGTCCGAAGTCAAAAAATTGGTAAATCTGGAAAGCATATTTCCAGCTATATGGTTGACAATTATGGCTATCGAATTACTTTCTTCGTTATAGAACCAAAACAAT
>JAUIAA010000103.1 GCA_030425715.1 Bacteroidia bacterium
GCAACGGCTAAAGCTGGTCCAAATTGTGACATTTTATGCGGTAATAGCACCTGGTATTCGTAGTCATCAAAAATATTTTCTTGGTGTTGAAAATCTAAAATATTATCCTGAGTAATTTCTACAATAGGTGTAGTTATTTGTTTCTTTTTAGTTGATTTTCTCTTGGTACCATCTTCTAAAAAAAGATTCAATTTTTGATTTACATTTACATTCTTTAATTCGGTTGTAGTTCCATTTGGCCAATCAATTGTTATTTCTGAAACTAAATTAGATGTACCTACACCAAAATGAACTATATTTTCACTGGTGGAATAAATTCCTCTTACATTGGTGGTTTCAAAAAACTGTTCATCTCCAGATGCTTTTATACGAATTTTAGTACCAAAAATTGGTTTATTATTTTTGCTTTTTAATTCCATTCTTAAATAATTATTACTGGCATTGTTTTGATACACAAAAGCTTCCGAATTTATATTATTAACTACAATATCTAAATCTCCGTCATTATCAAAATCTGCATAGGCAGCACCATTTGAAAATGATTTCTGGTCTACCCCCCAATCTTTGGCTACTTTTTCAAAATTAAAATCTCCATTATTTTTGTACATATAATTAGCCAAGGGATCTGATGGGAGTATGGCTAAGGTCTTGTCTAAATCTAAAATATCCCATATAGATACATCTCCAGCATTGGGGTGCTCTTTTACCCAAGTATCGGCATAATTTACCACATAATCTCCAACTGCTTTTGAAGCGTCAGTATTTCTTATATCTCTCAATAGTCCATTGGTAATATAAAAGTCCTTTTTTCCATCATTATCAAAATCGGCTATAAGGTTTGCCCAACTCCAATCTGTAGCAGCCATATTGGTTAATTGTGCAATTTCACTATAGGTTCCATTACCATTATTCAAATGCAAATTATTAAACATATATTGATAATGCCCTCCATTTTTAACCACATTCCAAAACGAATTTGGATTCATCCCACTCATGTTTGATTTTAATCTAAAGTTGTCTTCTGCAACCATATCAACCACAAAAATATCTAATAACCCATCATTGTTTATATCGGCAACATCTACTCCCATACTGTAGTATGACATGTGTTTTAATGCTTCGTTGGCAATATTGGTAAATGTACCGTCTCCATTATTTATATATAAAAAATCAGGGGCATAAAAATCATTGGCCACATATAAATCTATAAAACCATCCTTATTTAAATCACTGGCTGAAACACCATTTGGAAACCCTGCTTTTACCAACCCTGCCTCAACAGTTACATCCTTAAAATATTTTCCATCTATATTTTTATACAGCTTTGAAGTGTATTTTTCTTGTAATAATTTAGTGCCAAAATATTCAGAATAGCTGCCAGGATTAGGTGGTTGGTTCAATACAAATAAGTCTAAAAAACCATCATTATCATAATCTAGAAACGTTGCATGCCTTGATCTTTCAGTATCGGCAACACCGTAAGCTTCTGCCATTTCTTTAAATTTTGCATCGCCAAGATTGATATACAATTTATTTTTCCTTAATTCAGGTTGATGGTCGTACAATTCTTTGGTTACATAAATATCTAATAATCCATCATTATTTACATCGGCAACGGTAACTCCTGTTGACCAGCTGTCATTGTTTTGGATTCCGCTATTCTCTGTAATATCTTCAAATACAAATGCTCCTTTATTAAGGTATAATTTATCTTCTACAATGTTACCTGCGAAAAAAATATCCATTAGCCCATCGTTATTAAAATCGCCAACACCAACACCAGCTCCTCCATAAAAATTAGAATACAGTAGTATATTCTTTTCCTTATCATCTTTAATTTTGTTGTTGAATTTTATATTGGTTTGAGAGGATGCTAATAGTGTAAATTGCTTTTCGTTCTTTATTTGGGTATTTCCATAAAAAAACGGAAATAAACCAAGCAGAATAATTGGAAGTTTAATTGTTTTCATGGCTTAAAAATATATAAAAAAGAGGTTCTTTAAAAATAAAGAACCTCTTTTTATAACTCAACTAATTTAAAATATTTGATAAATCAAATAACCAAGATTATTGATCCCACCAAACTCTAGTGGTAAGCTCATCTGGTCCTTGCGCTGCAACTGCCGCTTCATAATTTTCTCTATTCAAACTTTGCTCACTAGTAGAATACGTTAACCTTCTTGGAATAGTTCCATTGGTAACATTACCAGGATAATTAACAGGTACCAATGCTGGGAAACCAACTCTTCTCCAGTTTGCAAAAGCTTCATATTCATTTAAGAAGGTTGCAGCCCAATACTGTGTATTGATTTGCTCAATAGCGTTACCAGCATCAAATGGTTTAGCAGCCAAGTAAGTATCTACTTGTGCATCTGTAATTTCAGCTTCTGGCTTATAAATTACCAACATTTTCATAGCAGCTCTTACACCAGCTTCGTAATGTCCTTCTACATCTCCACCCGCTAATCCCCAACGCTCAGCAGCTTCTGCTAACATAAATTCAGCTTCTGCATAAGTTTGGAAAAACATCGGTGCATCTTCTCCTGTAATTATAGTTCTATTTGGTTCTGCATACGCATCTGTGTTTTGCTCTCCAGTCATATCTTCTAGCATTACCAAATCCAAACCATTAGGCAAACCTTTTAAGTCGGCAGGGTTTGTACTACCATCACTTCTTCTTGCCGCCAATATTGGCAATCTAGGATCATTATCTAAAAAGTCTCTAAATGTTTTACTAATACGTGGACTTCCATCAGCAGTAAAGGTTTCCCCATTACCATTTCTATTTATACCTTCAGGACCAGCAGTATGTTGGATATATGCGATATCCGCATTAGACTCCATTACCCCTCCGTTGATTGCTTTGGTTGCCCAAGCTTCTGCTCCAGCAGGATCTACTTTGATCAAACGCAAGCCTAATCGTAACATCATGGTATTTCCAAATTTTCTCCATTTGTCAATATCACCACTAAAAATAATATCTCCATCACCATATCCTGAAGTACCACCTCCTTGTAAGGCTGCAACTGCAGTTTCCAAACGGCTTAACATATCTGCATAAATTTCACTTTGGGCATCATATTTAGGCTTCGTAATTCCCTCTAAATATGCTTTTCCAGCCTCGCTATAAGGAACATCTCCATATAAGTCTGTCAATCTGTGGAAAATAACCACTCTCCAAATATTGGCTATTGCAACCATTTCTGCTGGAGCTTGTTCTTCTTCCAATTGATTTAACAAATCTTCCATATTTTTAACCGCATTACCATAGATACGATCAATCATAGAAGAGGCATATCCTTGGTTCCAAGTGTATTTATCTCCTGCCCAATATCCTGCAGTAGTTGCAAAATGTTGCATCATGGTAGAACTATAAATTAAATTTGCCCTCCAGTTCTCATATCTTTCTCCAGAAGTAAACAACATAATTGCCGTTAACTTATTTGCTGGTTCAATTCGGGTAGGTTTGGTTGGATTTACATTCAACTCTTCAAACCCATCATCGCAAGCACTTAAAACAAGTACCGCTAATAGTATATAAATTATTTTTTTCATGGTTTATCTTTTTAGAATTTAACGTTTAAATTAAGACCCCAGCTTCTGCTAGAAGGTACACCATAATATTCTAAACCTTGCGAGTTACTAACATTATATGCCCCTTCAGGATCAATATTATCTATACTACGCATTATGTAAAACAAGTTGTTAGCAATTAAAGAAATGTTTAAATTACTAATAAAAGTCTTGCTTAAAATACTTTGTGGTAAATTATAACTTAAACTTAATTGTCTAAATTTAATAAAATCAGCATCTTCTACAAATGGTTCTGCAATACTTGAAATTCTTCCATAATATGTAGCTAAATCTTCTGGAGCAACAATAGTGGTAAAAGCAGCTCCATTACCATCTACACCAGAAACTTCTAGCCCTGATTCTCTACCTTCTAAAGTATTTTTATGTAATCCATTGCCATAAGCACCAGCATTTGTACCTGAATATATTTGACCTCCAAACTTACCATCAATTAAGAAATATAAGCTAAAATCGCGATACCTAAATGTATTAGAAAGACCTAAAGTCAATGGAGGAACTCCTTCCCCTAACAATTCATAACCTCCTCTTTGTGCAAGAGGTACTCCAGTTGTAGCATCTATATCATATACAATATTTCCAGCATCATCTCTCACAAAAGTATTACCATAAATAGTACCATAAGCTTGACCTATTACATGCTGGATTTGTACATTTTGAGAACGAGCTTGATCTAAATTAACATCCGAACCTTCATCATTAGTCTTTACAATTTCACTATCATTATAGGCTCCATTAAAACTTAAGTTCCATTCAAAATTATCCGTTTTTACCGGAGAGCCACCAATTAACCACTCCACACCTTGATTAGTTAGTTCACCTAAATTAGCTCTAGCACCATTAAAACCAGAAAAAACAGAAGAAGATACATTTACAATATCATTGGTTGTTTTGTTGCTATAATATGCAACATCTAATGATAATCTATTTGCAAACATTCTTGTATCAAATCCTATTTCCCATTCGTCTTTATTATAAGGAACTAAATTAGGGTTTGGTACAATATTTCCATCGATTTGCCCTAAGGATTGTCCTTGATGTCCTTGACCAAATATAGCATAAACTAATGATAAGGCATAAGGATCTTGTGCACCACCAGCCACTTGCGACCAACCACCTCTTAGTTTTAAGAAATCAACAGTGTTACTATCAAATAATTCTGATAAAATAACAGAACCACTAATAGATGGATAAAAATCATCGTTTGGTGTAGTTTTGCCAGGGAATGACAAAGTTGAGAACCAGTCATTTCTACCTGTAAAAGTTACATAAGCAAAGTTTTTATAGGATGCTTCTATAGAACCATATAGAGACCCAATTTTTCTTTCGTTATATGTGTGATTTCTAGTTTGCTCAGACAAATTTGCAATATCTTCTAAACCTGGAACAATAAAAAAGTTACCACCCAAATTCATTGTCTCATTTTCTACATAATTGCTATTCGCTCCTACAAATGCTGTTAAATTAAGGTCTTCTGTAATATCTTTATCTATCCCTAAAATAAAATCCATATCCGTTTGGGTATAACGAATTTCTGTATCGGTCATTCCTCCTAAAGGTTTATATGCGGTTCCCCAAGGTTCTACAGAAGTTCTTCTAATGGTATAATGGTCAACCCCAATTCTACCCATGGCATATAGCCAATCATTAAAATCATATCTTAAGGAAGTAGATGCTATTATTCTATTTTTTACATCTTCATTTCTAAAATTATATGCAGCCCAATACGGGTTTTGAGAATAAATATTAGAAGAATAAGCTCTCTCTGTACCATCAGGGTTTTCACCTGGGTTCATATAACGCACATCCACATTTGGTGATAAGGTAGCAACAGTATAGTTACCATTACCTGGTGCATCCGATAATCTCGGTCTGTTATTTACTTCTTCAATAATATATTTAGCATTGATAGTAGAGGTTAACTTTTCATTTAAAACTGCTCCTCCATTAAATGAAAAAGTTTTTCTGTTCATATCTGCATTTGGCATGATGTCGTTATTATCCAAATTAGAAGCTGAAAATCTATAATTGATATTTTCACTAGCTCCAGTTAAGGCTAAGGTATTGATAAACGTGCTCCCTGATCTGTAGAAATTTTCTACATTACTACCTACATAACTATATGGTCTGGATTCACCATCCCATTGTACTACACTAGATCCGTCTAACATAGATCCCCAAGAGCTATTACCAAATTCAAAAGCTTGTTCTTGTGTAGTTGGGGCAGCTCCTCTTTGTCCTTGTCCGTAAGTAGTTTGAAAATCTTGTAAGGAAGTATCTACCTTATCTATAGTATAAGAAGAACTAAACTCCACACCAAACCCTTTTTGTTGTTTAGCTGTTTTTGTAGTTACTATAATTACCCCATTAGAAGCTCTAGAACCATATAATGCAGATGCAGCACCACCTTTTAATACACTTACCGATTCTATATCTTGCGGGTTGATACTGGAAATACCATCACCACCATCATTACCACCCCACATACCTGCGGCACCATTATTAACATTACTAATAGGAATACCATCTACCACATACAACGGTTGGTTATTACCAGTTAAGGAGCTATTACCACGAATAATCACCCTACTTGAACCAGCAGCACCAGTAGCATTTTGCGTAATATTTACACCCGCTACTTTACCTTGCAAGGCATTTACCGCATTGGTTTGCGGCACTTCTGAAAGCTCATCTCCACCTAATTCCGTTAAAGAGTAACCCAATGCTTTGGTGCTCTTTTTAATCCCTAATGCTGTTACCACAACTTCATCTAAATTTTCAGCACTTGGCTCAAGTGCAACATCAATAGTAGAATTACCAGCAACTGGTACTTCTTTCATGGTGTAACCTAAAAATGAAAATTGTAAAACTGCATCAGGATCAGATACATCAATGCTGTATCTACCATCAAAATCTGAAGACACGCCAGTAGCAGTCCCCTTAATTACCACATTCACCCCTGGCAGCGTAGAGCCATCTGAAGCGTCAGTAATTGTCCCACTTACATTAATAGTTTGGGCTTGAGCACTAAACGTACCAAACGCAAAAACTACCAACATAAGCTTAAGTACTTTTTGAATCATAATTTTGTTTTTGAGTTAATAAAAGTTAAATAACCAAAATTTATCTACAATAAGTAAATATTTTCGACCAATGACAATTTTATAAGGTATAAGTGCACAATAAATACAATTAATAGAAAATATACATTTAAAAGATTGTAAAATGTCGATTAATTTTAAGTTATAAGTTGGTTAAATTTATACAA
This sequence comes from Bacteroidia bacterium, assembly GCA_030425715.1. GTDB lineage: Bacteria > Bacteroidota > Bacteroidia > Flavobacteriales > Flavobacteriaceae > Lutimonas. Next base: position 6,860 of record JAUIAA010000103.1, read on the forward strand.
AGTATATTAATCTTGGGAATTTTTTAACACAATTAACTTATTATTAATATTTACTAGGGCTAGTACAAAAAAATATAGAATTGAAGTCAATTATGGGCAATCTATAATTTCTAGCTTAGTGCTTTGGTCAAATCGTAAGTGAGCTCCTTTAACAAATATAATTTTTCCAGGGATTGAATCCATAGCAGCAAAACCTTGGATATAATAATTTCCTTTGTTCAAAAATGCTACTTCTTGGATTTTAATTTGTCCTTTTTGTATCATGGTATAGTCTGCAAAAATAGTATCCCCATTGATAAAACCGCTTAATACTCCTGAGAAATTATCTTGTTGTGCAAATTTATACTGTAATGACCCCGTAATTCTATTTTGATCTGGTCTATCTAAAATTAAATTGATGGTATCCTGCATATTAATATATTGATAACAGTTAGTGGTGTATCCCTTACTACCATTACTAATATTTACTTTAACTTCATTTTCCATATCTTCTATTTGATTCACTACATTATTTATTTTGTTTTTACAGGAAATAAAAATCGTAGTACTAAGTAGTAGTAAAAAAAGCTTTTTTTTCATTGTTGTTATTAAACAAATTAGATTTATTTTAGGTTATCTTGAATCGACTGTAAAAGAT
>JAUIAA010000104.1 GCA_030425715.1 Bacteroidia bacterium
TTTGTTCGTAGATGTCTTCGCGTTGGTCAATATCCTCGGTGTTTTCGGCTTGTTGCAAAAGTTGGGCAATTTGCTCATCAATCGCTTTGTTGGCTTCGGCAATTTTGGCTTTGAACTCGGCCGTTTTGGCTCTAAGTTGGTCTAAACTTAAAGCGCCAATTTCGGCTTCGAATGCCGATACACTATTTACAATAGGCTGTAAAAGTTTTAAATCCTTTTTCTTTTTATCGCCTACAAAAGCTTTTAATACAGAATCTAGAATACTCATATGTTTTTTATTTAATTGCGTGTTTAGTGCAATATTATATTTTGCTGTTGTGCAGTACTTGCAAAAATAGTAATGTAAAAAAAAAAGCCCCGTTAGGAGACTTTAATCTTAATATTCATCTTCATTCCAAAGAAAATCCTCATCGGTAGGATAATCTGGCCAAATCTCTTGGATGATTTCATAAACTTCACCTTCATCTTCTAGTGCTTGTAAATTTTCAACAACCTCTAGTGGTGCTCCTGTTCTTATTGAATAATCAATAAGTTCATCCTTTGTTGCTGGCCAAGGCGCATCGCTTAAATAAGATGCTAATTCTAATGTCCAATACATGGTTAAAACTAATTTGTAATTTTATGCAAATGTAATTTTTTTGAGCAATAATGCAAGATATTTGTTTATTATTTTTTTATATGTATAAGAGCGTGGTATTTTGCTAGAATTCCTAACCTTTTTTACTTGGTATCCAAGGAATTTCGACTGCTTGATTGTCTAAAGTCAACTTCCGTGCCAATACAAATAAATAGTCGGACAATCTATTTAAATAAGTTAAAATATTTGTATCAATAGGTTCATTATCATGCAGTTCTACACAAAATCTTTCAGCTCTACGACAAACACATCTTGCAATATGACAGAATGACACGGTTGTGTTTCCGCCTGGTAGTACAAAGTGGGTCATGGGTTCTAATGCTTTATTCATTTGGTCGATTTCATTTTCTAAAAAAGTAACTTCATGCATTGCAATTTTTGAAATTTGTAATCGATCTTTTCCACTTTTCAGCTTTTCTTTATCTGGAGGGGTGGCTAACATAGAACCAATGGTAAATAGTTGGTTTTGAATTTTGATAATAGCTTCGATATATTTTTGATCTATTTCTTGACTACGTACTAAACCTAAATTTGAGTTGAGTTCATCAATGGTGCCGTAAGCTTCAATTCTTAAATTGTATTTTTTTACCCGAGTACCGCCAAACAGTGAAGTTTCGCCCTTATCGCCAGTTTTGGTATATATTTTCATGTGGTATTAAAGTTAAATTCGAATGGTAAAATGTTCTTTAGGTTGCTCTTTTCTAAAAAAAACAATACCCCATTGGTAGGTATCAATAGAAACAGTAACCTTTTTGTCGTTTTTAATATAGTTCCATGCTTCTTCCATTTCTTTATTCCAATGGATATCGTCAAAGATAAAAATTGTTTCGTTGTTCGCGGTAGTTTTAAGCTGTTCAAAATAACTAATGGTTGCCTTTTTTGTATGATTACCATCAAAAAATACCAAATCAAAACTTTTATTTGTAAGTTTTGGTAAGCTGTAATCAAACGAACCAATTTTAATATCAACATTAGTAAGTTGAATTTTTTTTAATTGCTGTTTAGCCACATCTGCTGTTGCTGGGCATCCTTCAAGAGAAATGATTTTTGCGTTTTTATTTCCTAAAGCTAAGCATGAGGTTGCAATGCCAAGAGAGGTGCCAATTTCTAATATTTCTATGGGTTGAAAATAGTTAACAATTTTACAGAGTAAATTGGCTCTTTTTGCTGAAATTCCAGCGTTTTTTGCTATTGCTGAAATTTTTCGTGTATTGCTCTTAAACACTTTTGAGCCCGCACCAAAATCTGTAACTTGAATAGTGTTAGAATTCTTTAAAAGAGCGTTTCTATACCTTGATAAAATAGCTACTACATCCGTATTTGGTAATTTTTTATTATACAAACACTGGGTGATAAAATTATAAACAAATGGCGAATGAATACCATGTTGGTTGGTAGACTGTATTAAATATTTTAAATAGGATGATAAGATATGTAGCAAAACTAAATTTTAAAAGCGAAAATAGGCAGAAAATTTATTGTGGTAAACAATTTAAAAATTATATTTGCCAATTAGTAAAAAAACCTAAAATGAGAAAGTTTTTAACTTTATTACTGTTAACTTTTTTTATATTTTCATGTGTACCCAATAAAGACTTGGTGTATTTTCAAGGAGAATCTGGGCAAAGTGAAAACCTGCAAAAATTACAGAATGAACCTTATAAATTACAAGTGAATGATATGTTAGATATTCGAATTAAATCTTCTGATGATAAATTGGTAGATTTGTTTCAATCGTCTAATTCAAATGGTAATAATTCTACTACTGGATATACCGACCAAAGTTTATATTTTACATCCTATAGTATTGATAGACATGGTAATATTAGATTACCGTATATTGGAGAGATTAATGTTTTGGGTTATACCACAAAAGAAGTAAGAGAAAAGATTGAGAAAGAATTTACTACCTATTTTAAAAACCCTGATGATGTTTTTGTTACGGTAAAATTAGCTGGAATTCGATTTACTATTTTAGGAGAAGTTGGTAATACCGGGTCTAAAGTTTTATACCAAAACCAAGTAAATTTAATTGAAGCCATTGCAGCTTCGGGAGATATTACCTTAGTAGGAAATAGAAAAAACATTTCTGTTTTTAGAAAAAATATTGATGGAACAGAGCGCTTTACAGTTGACCTAACAGATGTATCTACTTTTGACTCAAACAACTTTTTTATCCAGTCTAATGATATTATATACGTGCAGCCCTTAAGACAAAAATCATGGGGAACAGGAACCACTGGTGTACAAACATTAACTACAATAATCTCAGTATTATCACTAGTAACAACAACTATATTGTTAATAAATAGCGCGAAATAAAATTTAAGTATTTCTGAATGAAGAAATTAAATAATATTGATTTAAACGAACTGCAATCCTTTGATATAAAGGAATATGTATATAAAGTTATAAGCTATTGGAAACTGTTTGTTGTAATTATTGCCTTGGCTTTAATTATTGCAAATGTAATGAATAGTGTTTCGGAGCGAGTTTATAATTTAAAGAGCTTAATAACTGTAAAAGATGAACAAAACCCTTTATTTTCATCAAGTACAAATATTGCCTTTAATTGGGGTGGGCCTAGTGATAAAGTAGAAACCATTATTACCATACTACAATCTAGAACACATAATGAAAAGGTTGTTAAAAAGCTTAATTTTTATATTGATTATTTGGCTGATGGTACCTTTAGAAAAGAAGATGTTTATGGTAAAGTACCATTTTTAGTTACCATAGATACTTTAGCTTACCAATTGCAAAATAATGATATTCAGTTGGATTTTGTCAGTAATGATCAGGTACAAATTTCAATAGAATTTGACGATAAAAATAATAAGTTAATTAATTATAACACCAACAATACCAAATCGTTTGTGCCAGAAAACTTAAAGTTTTCACAAGCCTTTCCATTAGATACATTTATTGAGACTCCTTTTTTTAAATTTAAGCTAAGCAATCTTCATGCTTTGAATGATTTATCTGGTAAAACCTATTTTATCCGATTTAATAATTTTAATAGTGTAGTAAAAAAGTGTCAAAATATCAAAGTTGGTGCTTTAAAAAAAGGAACTTCAATTTTAGAGTTAAGCTATAATGGCTCTAACAAAAAGCGAATTGAAGACTTTTTAAATACAACGGTGGATGTTCTTGATACAGATCAAAGAAATCAAAAAATTAAATATGCGTTAAAAACCAAAAGATATATTGATACACTTTTTGCTGTGGAATCGAAAAGTTTAAAAAGTATCGAAACAGATTTAGGAGATTATAAACAGCAAAACCAAATTTACGATTTATCTGCAGAGGGTAGTGCATTATTAAATGAAGCTACTACACTTGATGGAGAACTGGAGACCACTCGAAGTAGGATGCAGTATTTAAGTAATTTAGAGAGCTATTTAAAAAACAACAATGTATTGAACAGTGAATATATTCCGGCTCCTGCTTTGATTGATATGGAAGACCCTAATATTGTTAAAAGTGTGAACAATTTAATAGTACTTTCTAAAACTAAAGAAGGACTTGAATTAAAGGTCAATCCAAATTATCCTCCATTAATTAAAGTAAATGAGGAAATCAAACTGGAACGCCAAATTTTGTTGGAGCAAATTTCATCACTTAAAGTGTCTGTAGGTAACAATTTAGATAATATAAATAAAAGGCTTTCTAGAAACAGCTCAAAATTGAGTAGGCTTAACCCTAAAGAGCAGAAACTTTTAAATTTCCAAAGAAAATACAATATTACCGAGGCCAACTATAATTATTTAAAACAAAAAAGTTATGAGGCAGGAACGGCAATTGCTGCAAATGTTTCAGATATTAAATTACTAGATAAAGCCAAAGATGTTGGGCAGGCTCCAATAAAACCAAAAAAATCGTTTAATTATTTAATAGCTTTGATGTCAGGTATAATGCTTCCAATGTTATATATTCTAACAAAGGAATCCTTAAATAATAAAATTCAAACGGTTGAAGAAATTGAAAAAACCTATAAAATTCCTGTATTAGGAGTAATAGGTAAAAGCCCATATGATAAAAGTAGATTGATTGTAAGTAAAAAACCAAATTCTACAATTGCAGAGTCATTTAGGGCATTACGATCTAATATTCAGTTTTTATTAAATAATGACCGAAAAACCAAAACTATTTTAATTACTTCTTCGGTAAGTGGTGAAGGAAAAACTTTATGTGCCGAAAATATGGCTACTGTTTTCGCTTTGAGCGGAAAGAAAACGGTTTTGATTGGGCTGGATCTTAGAAAGCCAAAAATGCATACCGATTTTGATACAGATAATACATTGGGAGTAGTAAATTACTTAATAAATGAAAAAACTATAGAGGAAGTAATTAATCCGTCTGGCATAGATAATTTAGATATTATTACCTCAGGACCCATCCCTCCAAATCCATCGGAATTGATATTAAGTGATAAAGCAGATAAATTATTTGAAGACTTAAAAGAAAAATACGAATATATTATTGTAGATACACCACCAGTTGGGTTGGTTGCCGATGCTTTAGAACTTTTCAAACATTCCGATGCAATTATTTATATGATTCGTCAAAATTATACCCAAAGAGGAATGCCTAAAATGATTGATAACAAATATGAAAATGAAGAAGTAAAACACATTTGTTATGTTTTAAATGATTTTACGGTGCAAAATAAATATGGCGGAGATTATGGCTACGGCTATGGTTATGGCTACGGTTATGGCAAATACGGTAACGGATACCACACTAATGAAAGCACTTCATTTTTTGATCGTTTAAAAAAGCGGTTTAAATAAAAGCATTTTGAATTATGGGTTTAAATCGAAGGCAAAAATTGCTAAAAAGATTATTTGACCTAATATTTTCAATTATTGGATTGTTGATTATGCTTATTCCTATAAGTATCTTTTTGTTACTTGCCACAATATCAACAAAAAAAAATGGTTTATATACCCAGAAAAGAGTAGGCAAAAATGCGAAGTTATTTACCATATATAAAATACGTACGATGCATGGAGAAAATAACGATGATTTTATTACCCTTAAAAATGACGAAAAAATTACTGTTTTCGGAGCTTTTTTAAGGAAGTACAAATTAGATGAATTGCCTCAAATTTTCAATGTTTTAATAGGTAATATGAGTTTTGTTGGACCAAGGCCAGATGTTAGTGGTTATGCAGACCAACTTAAGGGAAGCGATAGAATAATATTATCTGTAAACCCTGGAATAACAGGGCCTGCAACTTTAAAATTTAGAAATGAAGAAGAACTTCTGGCAAAACAAGAAAACCCTTTAGAATATAACAATACTATTATTTGGAAAGAAAAAATTAGAATTAATAAAGAGTATGTGTTGCATTGGACATTTACGCAAGATATAAAATACATTTATCAAACAATTTTTAATTAAATTTGTCGTCCCCTAAAAAAAAGATTATGGAAAACACTAAAATTGCTATTGTAGGATTAGGTTATGTAGGCCTACCATTAGCCGTTGAATTTGCAAAAAAATATCAAGTTGTTGGATTTGATGTCAATAAAAAAAGAGTAGAGGAACTTAGAAATAACAACGATTTTACTTTAGAAACTTCTACAAAAGATTTAGAAAGTGTAAACGTAAATTCTTTAACAGAGCTAAAGAATAATAAAACAGGACTTTGGCTTTCTTGTGACCTTGATGATATTAAAGATTCTAATTTTTATGTAGTTACCGTTCCAACACCGATTGATAAAAGTAAACAACCAGATTTAACCCCACTATATAAGGCTAGCGAATCCGTTGGAAAAGTTTTAAGTAAAAACGATATTGTAGTTTATGAATCTACTGTTTTCCCAGGTGCTACGGAAGATGAATGTATACCTATTTTAGAAAAAGTATCGGGTTTAACTTTTAATAAAGATTTTTTTGCAGGATATTCTCCAGAAAGAATTAACCCAGGAGATAAAAAACATACCGTTACTAAAATTTTAAAAGTAACTTCTGGTTCTACACCAGAAATAGCCAAAATTGTGGATAACATTTACAAATCGGTTATTGTGGCAGGAACCCATTTGGCACCTTCTATTAAAGTTGCCGAAGCTGCCAAAGTAATTGAAAATTCACAACGCGATGTAAATATTGCCTTTGTAAATGAGTTGTCAAAAATTTTCCGTTTGATGGATATTGATACCAATGAAGTGTTAGAGGCTGCTGGAACCAAATGGAATTTTTTACCGTTTAAGCCAGGTTTGGTTGGCGGGCATTGTATTGGCGTTGACCCATATTATTTGGCACAAAAAGCAAAACAATTAGGATATAACCCTGAAATAATACTTGCAGGTAGAAGGTTGAATGATAGTATGGGGCCATTTGTGGCGCAGGAAACGATTAAATTAATGATTAAAAAAGGTATTTCTGTACACAATTCAGATGTTTTGGTATTGGGTATAACTTTTAAGGAAGATTGTCCAGATATTAGAAATTCGAGAGTAATTGATATTATTGAAGAATTAAAATCTTACCATGTAAATGTTGATATTTTTGATCCTTGGGCAAATAAAGAGGAAGTAAAACACGAGTATGGGGTAGATTTAATTTGTGATTTTAAAGCACTGAATAAAAAGTATAGTGCTATTATTTTAGCCGTGTCACATAGAGAATTTATGACCATTGATTTAAATGCATTAGTAGCCCAGCCAAATGTTATATTTGATGTGAAATCTATATTGGACAAAAACAGCATCGATAGTCGACTTTAATTTTAAAACCCTTGCAAAATGAAAAAAACAGTATTGGTTACTGGAGCTGCTGGTTTTATCGGTCACCACCTTTCTAAATTATTAGTAA
>JAUIAA010000105.1 GCA_030425715.1 Bacteroidia bacterium
GTCAGTTGATTTTCATGAAAATAGACAACGGCTGGAATGTTTGTCGTTTTTTTTCGGGTAAGAGATAAGAATGTGGTTAAGTCCAGCATATCCGTAGCCAAAATCAAATCTGGTAGGAAACTGCTCTTCATAAGTTTGCGGGCTAATGTCACTGCGCCACCGTGCATTCGCCATTTCCAATAGTAGCCTTGAATTTTATAAATCTCTACTTGATGCTCGCTGTGCTTCACATAGCCTTCAGCCCAACTTGCGTGGGAGCCAGTAAAATAAGGTTCTATTAGTAAAATATTCATCGTTAGAAAAACTGTGTGAGAATTTTTTGTATTTGACTTACAGACAAAGGCTTTTTGCAGTACTGATTGATAGAAGGATATTTTTTTGCTTTTTCTAAATCTTCTTCATGCAAAGAGGTTGTTAATATACAAATAATTATTTCTTCTTGGATTGAACCATCTAATTTTTCGTATTCGTCCAAAAACTCAAAGCCATTCATTACAGGCATATTCAAATCCAAGAGAATCAAATCTGGTTTGTATTTTACTTTAGGATCTGATAGCAACTCTATGGCTTTTTGACCATTTGTGGCAATCTTTACATCCTCTACAAAATTGTTTTTAATGAATAGGTGCTTGTTGTAAAAGTTTGTAATTTCATTGTCTTCAATTAGAAGGACTGAGTTTATTCTCTTCATTTTTTTAAAGATAAAGGCAGTTCAAAACAAAGTAATGTTCTAAGAAAACGGTGTTGGGTTAGAATATTCTTTGAATCATTATGTATACATTTTATGTAATCAGATCTACAACTTCATTTCAGGTATCTCTCCTTCGATAACTAAGCGCCCTTCAGTGGCATTTTTTACCTCTTCAACCGAAACATTTGGAGCAAGTTCTATCAGTTTGAAGCCATTGGGAGTGACATCCATAACCGCCAAATTGGTGACAATTCTTTTTACACATTTCACCCCTGTCAAAGGAAGGCTACATTGTCTTAACAATTTGGATTGCCCTTTTCGATTTGTGTGCATCATGGCCACAATGATGTTGTCAGAAGATGCCACTAAGTCCATTGCGCCACCCATTCCCTTCACCATTTTACCAGGTATTTTCCAGTTGGCAATGTCTCCATTTTCGGCTACTTCCATGGCACCTAAAACGGTGAGCTGCACATGTTGCCCTCTAATCATACCAAAACTGGTTGCGGAATCGAAAATAGATCCACCATCTAATACGGTAACGGTTTGCTTGCCTGCATTGATCATATCAGCATCTTCTTCGCCATCTATAGGGAAAGGTCCCATGCCGAGCAATCCGTTTTCACTTTGAAATTCAACATCGATACCCTTAGGAATATAATTGGCTACCAAAGTAGGAATACCAATACCCAAATTTACATACCAATTGTGTTGTAATTCTTGTGCTATTCTTTGTGCTATTTCTTGTTTTGTTAACATCTTTTAAATGTATCAAATTAATAATTTAACAATGCATCAATTCTGATTTCTAGATTTGATACTAGTGCTTAAAATTTTATATAAAATTAACCCTAATTCGTTTACTTTTTCTTTTAGTACACCATTAAGAGGGTAATTTTTAGATTTTTCACAAAGAATTAGCCAATATTTTGTTTCTTCTAATTCTTTGGTTGCTATTTTAATTTTATGAATAAAGTCAGATTTACTCTCTGCATTTTGAGCTTCATGAATATTCGCTCCAATACTTGTACCAGATTTTAACAGCTGTTTTGAAATAACATATTTTTTTTCAGAAGATAATATCTCACAGTACTCTATAATTAACAATGAAACTTCAATTGATTTTTCTACAACTACGTTTTTCATTGCTAAATTATTTTAATTGGCTAATTTTCAGATTAAATAATTACTTAGAACGCACCGTACGTTGTTCAATGCGTTTCTCATAATGTTTCCCTTGAAAAATTCGTTGTACAAAAATACCTGGTGTATGAATTTGATTAGGATCTAATTGGCCAGCGGGCACTAATTCTTCCACTTCGGCAACAGTAATTTTTCCAGCCATGGCCATCATGGGATTAAAATTTCGTGCAGTACCTTTAAAAATTAAATTACCAGCGGTATCTCCTTTCCAAGCTTTTACAAAGGCAAAATCTGGAGTAAAGGCATGTTCTAAAACGTACATTTTCCCATTAAACTCTCTGGTTTCTTTGCCTTCGGCAACTTCTGTACCATAACCAGCAGGTGTATAAAATGCAGGAATTCCTGCTCCGGTTGCTCTGCAACGTTCGGCTAAGGTTCCTTGTGGAATTAATTCTACCTCTAATTCACCACTTAACATTTGGCGTTCAAACTCATCATTTTCCCCAACATAGGAAGAAATCATTTTTTTTATTTGGTGTTTTTGCAACAACAGTCCTAAACCAAAATCATCTACACCTGCATTATTCGAAATACAAGTTAAATCCGACACGCCTAAATTTACAAGTTGAGCAATACTATTTTCTGGAATACCACATAGGCCAAATCCTCCTAACATAAATGTCATGCCCGAAGTAACTCCACTAAGTGCTTCTTCCACATTTTTTACAACTTTATTAATCATAATAGATAGTATTAAAATTCAATTTCGCCTGTATTTTCTTCTTCATTTTGTTCTGTTCCATTATTTTTAGAACAATCAGTACTAATCGATAAATCTTTTGGTTTTTCAAAGTCTTCTATACTTACTTCTAAGTCTTTATTGGCATAGTTTTTTTGCATGTATAATGCCCAAATTGGCAATGCCATAGAGGCACCTTGACCTCTACCTAAATCGGTAAAATGAATGGAGCGATCTTCTCCTCCTACCCAAACTCCTGTAGATAAATTTGGTACTAGCCCCATAAACCAACCATCGGATTGATTTTGTGTAGTACCCGTTTTACCTGCAATTGGGTTTTTAAATTTATAGGGATAGCCCGTAGCCACATTATCAGGATATTTACCGCCAGAGGTACGTAACCTAACTCCAGAACCTCCTGTGGTAACCCCTTCCATTAATGAAATAGTAGTATAGGCGATTTCATCGCTTAATACCTCTTTGGTTTGTGGGGTAAATTCTTCTAAAATAGTTCCGTTTTTGTCTTCAATACGTAAAATCATCATAGGTTTTACATACATACCTTGGTTGGCAAAAGTGTTTATCGCCCCAACCATCTCATACAAGCTCAAATCAATAGAGCCCAAAGCAATAGAAGGCACGGCAGGTATTTCAGATTCTATTCCTAGTTTATGTGCTAATTTTACCACATTCTCGGGGGTAGTTTGGTCGATTAAATTTGCAGTAATTACGTTAACCGAATTTGCAAGTGCATTTTTTAATGTTTTCATGCCGCCATATTTTCCGCTAGAATTTCTAGGAGTCCAATCTTCTAACAAGCCATATTTTCCTGCAGGGATAGTGTATGGTGTATTTGGAAACTCATCACAAGGCGAATAGCGTAATTGATTAATTGCCGTTGCATAAACAAAAGGTTTAAAGGTTGATCCTACTTGGCGTTTTCCTTGTTTTACGTGATCGTATTGAAAATGTTTGTAGTTGATGCCTCCAACCCAAGCTTTTACATGACCTGTTTGCGGGTCGGTTGACAACAAACCAGCTTGTAAGAAGTGTTTGTAATAACGTATAGAATCATAAGGCGTCATGAGGGTATCTATTTCCCCTTTCCAACTAAAAACTTTCATTTCTGTTTCCTTTTGGAAGGAAGCTTTTATTTCTTTTTCAGATTTCCCTGCTTTTTTCATTTTTCGCCATCTATTCGATCGTTTCATGGCAGATAGTAAAGTACCTTTAATTTGCGCTGGGTCTAAATCGTAAAAAGGTGCTGTTTTGTTTTTCTTTTGTTGCTTAAAAAATATGCGTTGTAAATTAGACATATGTTCTTGCATTGCTGCTTCGGCATTTTTTTGCATACGCGAATCCAGAGTAACATAAATTTTTAAACCATCGCGGTATATATTATAACTATCACCATTTACTTTTGGATTCTTTTTGATCCACCCTCGCATAAATTCGCGAATATATTCTCTAAAATAAGTAGCAGTTCCATCACTATGTCCTTCTAAATTTACATCTAACTTGAGTGGTAATTGCTGTAGTGAATCTTTAACAGTTTCAGAAATATATTCATTTCTTTCCATTTGTTTTAAAACCACATTACGCCTTTGTTGCACCATTTCTGGACGGCGCATTGGATTGTATAATGAAGAATTTTTAAGCATTCCAACCAGCATGGCAGATTCTTCTGTGGTTAAATCGATAGGTTCTTTACCAAAATGAATTCTTGCTGCCGATCGAATGCCAACCGCATTATGACCAAAATCGTATTTGTTTAAATACATGGTAATGATCTCATTTTTAGTGTATTGTTTTTCTAAGCGAATGGCAATAACATATTCCTTTACTTTTTGAGTAATTCTTTTGACAAGATTTTTTGAACCTTCGCCATGAAACAACAATTTTGCCAATTGTTGGGTAATGGTACTTGCACCACCGTCTTGTCCTAATTTAGCAAATGCCCTTGCTGTACCACGCATATCTATTCCAGAGTGGGTGTAAAATCGCTCGTCTTCGGTGGCAACCAAAGCATCGATTAAATTTTGTGGTAAGTCTGTAAATTTTACAGGAGTTCTGTTTTCACGATAGTATTTTCCTAAAGTTTCGCCATCCATAGAAATTACTTCGGTAGCTAAATTATTTTCAGGATTTTCAAGCTCTTCAAAAGTAGGTAAGGGACCAAATAAACCTAGAGAGGCAAGAAAAAATAGGAGTATAGCAAAAACAATTCCGCCAAAAAACAATCGCCAAATCCATTTGGTTAATTTAGAAGAGGGAGCTATTTGTTGTTTTTTCTTTGCCATATTTAATTTACTTTTTCAATTTGCAAACCAACATCTGTAATACCATCTAAAAATTCAAGTCCTTCAATATTTCTGGTTTTTCGCATCACATGTTGTATTCTAAACTGGTAGGTGCCAGAAACAGGAAAGGTAACGTTGGTTTTATATTCTAATTTATTTTCTTTGATATCGGTCATTCCAGTACCTAAATACCTCCCTTCAGGTGAGGTCATTTCATACTCTAAGGTATCAATAATTTGGTAATGATTTGGAAACTCAATACCCACAATTAAGAACAGGTTGCTAAAGCTATAATCTTTGTTATTGCGCAACTGAATGTAAATATTGTTTTTAGATAAGGTGTCGTTAGATTGCACGCTAAATTTCATTATAGAATCTTTATGCCAAGCGGCATCAGGAATGCTTTGGTAAGCATCAAAAAGCTTATTTTTTTCACAAGAACTAAAGCCTACAACGAGTACAAATAACAGCATAATTTGCATGCTTTTTTTGAAATACATTGTCTTCATTTATTGCTTTTTATTTCTTGGTTTTCTATTCGATTTTCGCTTGTTATTCCTTCTGCGATTGTTGCTTTTGGGTTTGTCAAATCTAGTTAAACTGTCTTGTCCAACCACATCTGCAAAAACAGACTCCTCGGTTTTTTCTACTTCTAAATCCATGGCGTATACTTCCAAGCTTTCCACTTTTTCTCGCTTTTTGTTTAAGGCGATAATTTGATTGGTTTGTGCCACAGTTAGTTTGTGCCAATGTGCAGGATTTTCTTTGTAAGCATACCAAATCCAACCTTGAAAAATATCCATTTTTTGATAAATCGCAGTACCTTTACTGGTGTGTAAAAATGTATCCGTTTTGGGAAATTCTTTTAAAGCATCTAAGTAAGAATCTAACTCGTAATTTAAGCAACATTTTAATTTACCACATTGTCCTGCCAATTTTAAAGGATTTAAAGACAATTGTTGGTATCGCGCTGCCGAAGTACTTACCGATCTAAAATCGGTTAACCATGTAGAACAACAAAGCTCTCTACCACAAGAACCTATACCTCCTAAGCGCGCTGCTTCCTGACGTAAACCAACCTGTTTCATTTCAATTCTAATGCCAAAAGTGCTTGCCAATTCTCTAATAAGCAACCTAAAGTCTACACGTTCATCAGCGGTATAATAAAAGGTGGCTTTATTGCCATCGCCTTGAAATTCTACATCCGACAATTTCATTTTTAAACCTAGACGACTAATAATTAGCCTAGATTTTCTTTGCACTTCAGGCTCTTTTTCTCGTGAAGCGGTCCAAATATCAATATCTTTTTGTGATGCTTTTCGATAAACCTGTAGTATTTCTTTGCTATCGGTTGGCACCTTTTTTTTACGCATTTGTACCTTTACCAACTCTCCGGTTAGCGAAACCACACCAATATCATGACCTGGTGAAGTTTCTACCGCAACCACATCACCAATACTTAGTGATAATTTTTTACTATTGTTGTAAAAAACTTTTCTGCCGTTTTTAAAACGAACTTCCACCATTAAAAATGGTTCCTGGTTGCCTGGCAAAGACATATTGGATAACCAATCGAACACCGTTAGTTTATCGCAACTACCTGAGGCACAAGCACCGTTGTTTTTGCAGCCTAAAGGCAAGCCGTTTTTTGAAGTTGAGCATGATGTACAGCCCATATTGTGTATCTATTTTGAAACAAGAACATGAAACTTCTTGTTGATAGTTCATAAAAATTAAAGGGTAAATATACTCAATATTGCTAATAAACTAACGAATCCTATTTTATCTTTACGCTTATGATATTTACCGGACAAGCCTCTTTGGCTTTGGTAACATTTTCTACAATAGTATGTTCAGGCGACTTTACTGTATAAAAGCCTTTTTTTTCAATGGAATGCAACAAAACAGATTTACCATCTTTTTTAGACATTTGAAATTGTTTTGGAGCAAATTCAACACAGTAGTTGCAGCCAATACATTTATTTCTTTGTAAAGTAATGATAACCATATTTTTATTGCAAAAAGTAATTCGTTAAAAAAGCTAGTATAAGCCAATAAAACTTGTGAAAAATGTTTTTGATTTGCTACAAAAATACTCTTTTTTAGCTATTGGTAAAGGAATAATTTATGTAATAATTCACCATACAAAACAAGGCAAACAGATAAATTTTGTTTTCTTTGTATTATGCTTTTTCAAGATATTATTGGTCAGGAAAATATAAAAAACCATCTGGTACAAACCGTAGCAAGTGGTAGAATTCCGCACGCCCAGTTATTTGTAGCTCCAACAGGTAGTGGTGCTTTACCCATGGCAATTGCCTATGCACAATATATTTTAT
>JAUIAA010000106.1 GCA_030425715.1 Bacteroidia bacterium
TTTATATCAGATAGTGAAATGCATTTAAAACAAGTGGTAAATACCAATAAATGTATTTTGCATCTAAGCAAACACGGTAATAAATTATTAATTACTAGTGCAATAGATAACTTACTAAAAGGAGCTTCAGGACAAGCAATTCAAAACATGAATTTGATGTTTGGTATTGAAGAAACCGAAGGATTAAAACTCAAAGCTAACTTTTTTTAAAATAAATAAAATGAAAATTTCAATCATAGGGGCGGGAAATTTGGGGTATTCTATTGCAGTAGGAATACTAAACGAGAAAAAGGAAATAGGATGTAAATCTCTTTACCTTACCAAAAGAAATTTAAGCACCATTGAGCATTTAGAGAAAATCTCAGCAGTGAAAATCACAACAGATAATCAAAGAGCAGTAAAATACTCTGATGTTGTGATACTGGCCGTACAACCTGCACAATTAAAAGCAGTATTACAAGAAATAAAACCAGTATTAAACCCTAAAAAGCACACTATTATATCTGTGGTAACGGGTAGAGAAATTAAAGATATTGAAACAATGCTTGGTGTAGAAAAAGCAATTATAAGGTGTATGCCAAATACTGCAATTTCCGTTGGACATTCTATGACCTGTATTAGTGCTAACGAAAATGGAAAGAAAAAAATTGAAGCGGCAAAAACAATTTTTAGCGCTTTAGGCGAAACCATGTGTATTGATGAGAATTTAATGCAGGCTGCTACGGTAATTTGTGCAAGCGGTATTGCTTTTTGGATGCGTTTGATTAGAGCTACAACGCAAGGAGCCGTTCAGTTAGGTTTTCACAGCGAAGAAGCGCAAAAATTATCTATGCATACTTGTTTGGGAGCAGCTAGCTTATTGATTGATTCGCAAAGCCATCCAGAACAAGAAATAGATAAAGTAACAACACCTAATGGTTGCACTATAGCTGGTTTGAACGAAATGGAACACCAAGGACTAAGCTCTTCGATAATCAAAGGCTTGGTCACTTCTTACCAAAAAATAAATCAGATTTAATATGGAATTATTTGATGTATATCCGTTGTATGATGTAACTCCGGTAAAAGCTAACGGTTGTTATGTTTTTGATGATAAAGGAATGAAATATTTGGATTTATATGGAGGACATGGTGTGATATCCATTGGTCATAGTCATCCAGAATATTTAAGCAAAATAAAAAGACAATTAGACCAAATAGGGTTTTATTCCAATTCTATTCAAAATCCTTTACAAAAGGAATTGGCAAGTAAATTAGGTAGTATTTCTCAATGTAAAAACTATAATTTGTTTTTGTGTAATTCTGGAGCAGAAGCCAATGAAAATGCATTAAAATTAGCTTCATTTCAAACAGGAAAACAAAGGGTAATTTCTTTTCATAAAGCATTTCACGGTAGAACCTCGGCTGCTGTTGCTGTAACAGATAACCCCGCAATCAATGCCCCTATTAATACCCAACAAGAGGTAACTTTTTTGCCTTTAAATCAAATTGAAAAAGTAGAGTACGAAATTTCTAAAGGCGATGTGTGTGCCGTAATAATTGAAGGCATACAAGGGGTAGGAGGTTTAGATCAAGGTAATACGACTTTTTTTAAGGCTTTAGAAAAAGTTTGTAAAGAAAATAATGTGCTTCTCATCTTAGATGAAATCCAATCTGGTTATGGTAGAAGTGGAAAGTTTTTTGCCTTTCAACACCATGGAATTGAACCTGACATCATAACCATAGCAAAAGGAATGGCTAACGGATTCCCAATTGGAGGCGTTTTAATTTCTAATAAAATAGAAGCGAAATATGGTATGTTAGGAACCACTTTTGGCGGAAACCATTTGGCCTGTACCGCTGCGATAGCCGTTTTAGATGTGATAAATAATGAAAAACTAATGGATAATGTAAATAATGTTTCTCAGTACTTTATAGCACAAGTAAAACAAATTCCATCTATAAAAAATATCAAAGGTAAGGGATTGATGCTCGGTTTAGAATTCGATTTTGAAGTAGCTGAGTTGCGAAAGAAACTAATATTTAACAACCACATATTTACTGGAGGAGCGGCTAATAAAAAACTGCTGAGAATTTTGCCTCCATTATCGGTATCTACTATTGATATAGATATATTTATCAAAGCCTTAAAAGAACATTTAAACTAATTGTATGATGGTAACAAACTTATCAATTGAAAAGAGAAATGCAGTATTGATTAAAATGGCTGAACTTGTAAATCAAGAACAAGAGGCTATAATAAAATCCAACCAACAAGATTTGCAAACCTTTGCTGGAGGAGATTTGGCCATGTTGGATAGGCTAAAAGTGGATAAGGCTAAAATTCAAGAAATGATCAATTCGTTAATTCAATTGGCTTCCCAAGACGATCCAGTGGGTAAAGAATTATTTCATTTTACCCATGAAAATGGGCTCGAAATTTATAACAAAACGGCGGCATTTGGCACTATTTTAATCATTTACGAATCCAGACCAGATGTTACCGTAGAAGCGGCAGGAATAGCGTTTAAATCGGGTAATAAAATTTTACTCAAAGGTGGTAAAGAATCTATAAATTCAAATTTAAAAATAGTTGAGTTATGGCATCAGGCATTAGCTTATAATGAAGTTACTGCCGAATGGGTAGAATACTTAAATATTAATCGTGAAGAAACGCAGGTTTTATTAAAAAATCCGCCACAAAAAATAGATTTAATCATACCCCGTGGTGGTGAAAAACTGATTGCTTTTGTAAAAGAGCATGCAACTTGTCCGGTTGTAGTAAGTGGTAGAGGAAATAACTTTGCCTTTGTAGATAAAGATGCAGATTTGGATAAGGCAGTTGAAATTATTTTAAACGCCAAAACCGCTAAAATATCGGCATGTAATGCGTTAGACAAAGTTTTGGTAGATGAAAATTTACCAGATTATCAATTGTTTGTAGAACTTTTGGTAAGCAAACTAAAAGAAAGCGGAGTGAAAATTTATGTAGAAAAACAATTGGATTTTCTTTCAGATGTGGTTATTATAAAAAATGAGCAAATTTGGTACGAAGAGTTTTTAGATTATAAAATTGTTATTGGTACGGTAAACTCATTAGATAAGGCTATTGCAAAAATCAATCAATTTTGTGGTGGACATTCAGCAACAATTATTTCTGGTAATGAGGATTCGGCTAAACAATTTATGGAATCGGTCGATGCTGCAGCAGTTTATCAAAATGCCTCTACAAGATTTACAGATGGATTTCAATTTGGCTTGGGTGGCGAATTGGCTATTAGTACCGATAAATTACACCAAAGAGGTCCAATGGGGTTAGAGCACTTAGTTACAAATAAATGGTATGTTTTTGGAAATGGACAAACAAGATAAAAAAAGAATACTTTTAAAAATAGGCACCAATACTTTAACTAAGGAAAGTGATCATATTTCTAGAGGAAAGATTGAGGATATTGCTAGGCAAATTGCTCAATTACAACATAAATACGAGTTTATTATTGTTAGCTCAGGTGCTATTGCAGTTGCCAAACAATTTGTAAACTTAGAAAGCAATGGCAAAGAAATTAATGTAAAACAAGCACTTGCAGCAATAGGTCAACCACACTTAATGCGAATTTTTCAAGAAAATTTTAGAGAATTGGGTTTACTAACTTCACAATGTTTATTGTCGTATGCAGATTTTGAACGAGAGAAATCACGACAAAACATTTGGAATACCATTAATATATTATTGGCAAATAATTATATTCCTATTATCAATGAAAATGATACCGTTGCCACGGATGAAATTCAGTTTGGCGATAATGATAAATTGGCTGCGTTGACTGGAAGCTTGTTGGAGGTAGATCTTGTAATTATTGCTACCAATACGGATGGGATTTATACAAAAAATTCCTTAAACAAAGAGGAGAAAGAAACCATTGAGAATGTTTGGGACTTAAGTAAACTATCAAATGAAATCTCGTTAGATAAATCTTCTCAAGGTACTGGAGGTATGGAATCAAAAGTACAGGCAGCTAGTATTTTGCAACAAAAAAATATTGAAACTTGGATTGTAAATGGGCTAAATGATAATTTTATGATTCATGCTCTAGAAAATAAAACTTTATTTACAAAAATTGAAACTTTAAAGGTATGAACTATTTAAGTGTTAATGATATAGATAATTTGGGTGATTGGGTAAACCAAGCCATTGAGATAAAAAACAAACCATTTTCAAAACAAGAATTGGGTAAAAATAAAACCATAGGCTTGTTGTTTTTTAACCCAAGTTTACGAACCCGATTAAGCACACAAAAAGCAGCGCAAAATCTTGGAATGCAAACCATGGTAATGAATTTTGATAAGGAAGGTTGGGCTCTAGAATTTGAGGATGGTACCATAATGAATCAGGGGAAATCAGAGCACATCAAAGAAGCAGCAAAAGTAATTTCGCAATTTTGCGATATTATTGCCATAAGAGCTTTTGCAGGTTTAGTAGATAAAGAAAAAGACTTGCAAGAACAGGTGCTAACCAATTTTGTAAAATATGCTACTGTACCGATTGTGAATATGGAAAGCTCTACAGGGCATCCGTTACAAGCCTTAGCAGATGCTATAACTTTAGCTGAAAATAAAACCAAGCCTAAGCCAAAAGTAGTGCTAACCTGGGCGCCACATCCAAAGGCCTTACCACATGCGGTAGCGAATTCATTTGTACAAATGATGCAAATGCAAGATGCAGAGTTTGTAATTGTAAATCCGGAAGGCTATGATTTGGATCCAGAAATTACCAAAAACACTACAGTTTTGCACCATCAAAATTTAGCTTTTGAAAATGCAGATTTTATTTACGCCAAAAACTGGAGCTCGTTTAAAAATTATGGAAAAGTGCTTTCTCAAGATAAAAACTGGGAGATCACTAAGGATAAAATGAAACAAACAAATAATGCCAAATTTATGCACTGCTTGCCAGTAAGAAGAAATGTAGTTGTAGCAGATGAAGTTCTAGATGGGAATAATTCTTTGGTAATAGAACAGGCAAATAACCGAACTTTTGCAGCACAATTGGTTATGCAAAAAATATTAGAAACGTTAAAATGAAACAGGATTTAAAAATTGTAAAAATAGGAGGGAATATTATCAATAATGAAGAGAACCTCCGTTCTTTTTTAAAGAATTTTTCTCAAATCAATTCTCCAAAAATACTAGTACATGGTGGTGGGAATTTAGCTACAAAAATGGCAAAAGAGTTGGGTTTACAACCTAAAATGGTAGGAGGAAGAAGAATTACAGATCAAGCTAATTTAGAGGTAGTTACCATGGTGTATGCAGGTTTGTTAAATAAAAATATTGTTGCAAATCTTCAAAACAACCACTGTAATGCCATCGGTTTAACCGGGGCAGATGCAAATACTATTGTAGCACATAAAAGAATGGTAAAAGATATAGATTATGGCTTTGCAGGAGATGTAGATAAAGTTGATGCAAAATCGATACAACTTTTTCTAGAAAATGGCATTACACCAGTTTTTTGCGCCATTACCCACAATAAAAATGGACAATTATTAAATACCAATGCGGATACTATTGCTGCTGAAATTGCAAAAAGTTTGGGTAATTTTTATAAAGTTGAATTGGTATATTGCTTTGAAAAAAATGGGGTGCTAAAATCTATGGAGGATGAAAATTCTGTAATTGAAAATATTGACTCCACAAGTTACCAGCAACTAAAAGAAAATAACACAATTGCGGAAGGTATGTTACCAAAAATGAAGAATTGTTTTGAAGCATTAGATGCAGGAGTTGATAGCGTTGTTATAGGCAATCCAACGGTAATAACAAATAAGGATCAAAAATTTACGACTTTAAAATTATGATACAAAACCTTCAAAATGACGCCATAACTTTATTAAAAAACTTGATTGAAACGGAATCCTTTTCTGCGCAAGAACAAGGTACTTGCAAACATATTCTTGATTTTTTGGCTAAGAGAATTGAAAAAGTAGAGCTATCTGATTTTAATGTGATAGCACAAAATAAGTACTTTGACCAGAGTAAACCTACCATCCTTTTAAATTCGCACCACGATACCGTAAAACCGAATAAAGGATATACACGTGATCCATTTCAGGCCGAGATTGTAGATGGAAAACTATATGGCTTAGGCAGCAATGATGCGGGCGGTTGTTTGGTATCATTAATCGCAACGTTTTTATATTTTTATAAAAAGAAAGATTTAAAATACAACTTAATTTTATTGGCTTCTGCCGAAGAGGAAGATTCTGGCGATTTGGGTATTCGATCCGTAATTCCAAAACTACCACCAATAGATTTTGCCATTGTGGGCGAGCCTACTTTAATGCATTTGGCTATAGCCGAAAAAGGATTGTTGGTGTTAGATTGTTATGCGCACGGACAACCAGGTCATGCTGCACACGGGCTTGGAGATAATTCCATTTATAAGGCTATGGAAGCTGTCCAGTGGTTTTCTACCTATAAATTCCCTAAATTTTCAGAAGCCTTGGGAGATGTAAGAATGACGGTAACTCAAATAGATGCTGGAAATCAGCACAATGTAATTCCTGCAACTTGTCATTTTGTGGTAGATATTCGGGTAACGGATGCGTATACCAATGAAGAGATACTAAAAATAGTACAAGAAAATTTAGACGTGGAAGTCAAGCCAAGATCACTTCGTTTAAATTCGTCATCCATACCAAAAAATCACGAAATTGTACAAGCTGGGATACAATTAGGCAGGGAAACCTACGGCTCACCAACGCTTTCAGATCAATCCAATCTAACATGCCCATCTTTAAAATTAGGGCCAGGAGATTCTTATAGATCACATACTGCAGATGAATTTATTTATGTGGATGAAATTAAAAAAGGCATAGAAATTTATATTAAAATACTTAATAAAATCTTATAAAACAGCAAACCATGAAACTTTGGGATAAAGGATTTAGTACCGATAAAAAAATTGACATTTTCACCGTAGGTAATGATAGAGAGCTAGATTTGGTTTTGGCAAAATATGATGTTTTGGGTTCCATTGCTCATGCTAAAATGTTACATAAAATTGGTTTACTTAACCAAGAAGAAATTGATAGTGTAACAAGGCAATTAGAACATATTTTAGAGTCTATCGCTAAAGGTGAATTTACTATAGAAGATACTTTTGAGGATGTACACTCTAAAGTAGAATATTTGCTCACTCAAAAA
>JAUIAA010000107.1 GCA_030425715.1 Bacteroidia bacterium
GATTTGGTTATCCTTGACAATATCTGCAATCTTAAGATTGAGCATGCCGCTTTGCTGGGTGCCCATTAAATCCCCCGGGCCACGGAGTTTGAGGTCTACTTCGGCAATTTCAAAACCATCATTGGTGCTTACCATCGTTTGCAAGCGGGTTTTTGCGCCATCTGATAATTTAAAACTCGACATTAAAATACAATAGCTCTGTTCTGCTCCCCTACCTACTCGACCTCTCAATTGATGTAGTTGTGACAAGCCAAATCGCTCTGCACTTTCGATTACCATCACACTAGCATTGGGTACATTTACCCCAACTTCTATAACCGTGGTAGCCACCATAATTTGCGTTTCTTGATGGATAAAACGTTGCATTTCAAACTCTTTATCAGCTGCTTTCATCTTTCCATGGACAATACTTATTTGATAGTCTGGCATGGGAAACTCTCGCACTATGCTTTCATAACCATCCATTAAATCCTTATAATCCATTTTTTCAGATTCCTGAATCAACGGATACACAATATAAACTTGCCTTCCTTTTGCAATTTCTTCTTTTAAAAATTGAAACACACCCAACCTATTCTTATCAAATCTATGTAAAGTTTTTACCGATTTTCTCCCTGGTGGTAACTCATCAATTACTGAGATATCCAAATCGCCATACACACTCATGGCCAAAGTTCGCGGTATTGGCGTTGCGGTCATTACTAAAATATGCGGAGGTAAAGTATTTTTCATCCAAATTTTGGCACGTTGTGCCACAACAAATCGGTGCTGTTCATCAATAATTGCTAGGCCCAAATTTTTAAATTGCACCTTATCTTCTAGTAAAGCATGGGTTCCTATCAAAATATCTAAACTCCCTTTTTCTAAACTTTCGTGGATGGCTCTTCTGTCTTTTATTTTAGTCGAACCCGTAAGTAAGGCTACCTTTATATCTGTTTTTTTCAACAACTCCGTAACAGCGTTAAAATGTTGTGTTGCTAAAATTTCTGTTGGTGCAATGAAGGCTGCCTGAAAATTATTATCGAGAGCCATTAAAATGGTCAAAACGGCAACCATGGTTTTACCAGAGCCTACATCGCCTTGTAACAAACGATTCATCTGCGCACCAGTATTCAAATCTTTTCTAATTTCTTTTACTACTCTTTTTTGTGCGTTGGTAAGTTCAAAAGGCAAGTGATTCTTATAAAATTTATTAAAATTATCGCCAACTTTTTCAAAAACAAAACCTCTAATTTTATGTTGGCGCACAATTTTTTTTCGTATCAATTGCAATTGGATAAAAAACAGCTCTTCAAATTTTAAACGTTTTTGTGCCTTGGTAAGAAACTCATGATTTTTAGGAAAATGTATATGAAACATGGCTTCCCGTTTGCTTAGCAATTTCAATTCTTCAAGAATATTTTCCGATAAAGTTTCTGCAAAATTACCACCAGTCTCTATAAACAATTGCTGCATTATTTTTTGCATCTGTTTATTACCCAATCCCTTGTTTACCAATTGTTCAGTTGATGGGTAAATTGGAAGCATTCCAGCTTGTAAACCTTTTTTGTAGTTGCTCAACAACTCCATATCGGGATGTGGCATACTTACCAAACCATTGTACCAATTTGTTTTTCCAAAAATTACATAGGGTACGTTTACTTTTAAAGCTTCTTTAATCCATTTTACACCCCTAAACCAAACCAATTCTAAGCTACCCGTTTCATCAATAAATGTAGCTACCAACCTACTTCCACGCTTTTGCTTTACGGTTTTAATAGCAGTAATTTTACCCACAATTTGTACTTCGGCACTATTGGCTTGCAGTTGTTTTATTTTAAAAAATTGACTTCTATCTATATATCTATTAGGAAAAAAATTAGCCAAATCAGCATAGGTATAAATTCCCAATTCTTTACCTAACAATTCGGCACGAGCTGGGCCTACGCCTTTTAAATATGCTATGGAAGTTTGTGGACTATTTGGCATGGTGAAATTCTCGAATACGAAGATAATAAAATCGAATTATAAAGCTATTTTTTTACTTTTACATTCCCAAACAAATACCATGCAAATAGATAACCTTAAGGAATTTTTAGAGGAAAAAGTAATACAATACAACCAGCCCAAATTTATAGAAAGCGATCCTATACAAATTCCACACCTTTTTAACCAAAAAGAGGATATCGAAATTGCGGGATTTTTAACAGCTACTATATCTTGGGGCAACCGAAAAATGATTATCAAAAATGCCAACTAAATGATGGCACTTTTGGGGAATACCCCATATGATTTTGTAATGAACCATCAAGAAAAAGATTTAGAGAGTTTACAAAATTTTAAACATCGAACCTTTAATGGTGAAGATTTTACCCATTTTATCAAAGCATTAAAAAATATGTACACCAAGCGTAACGGCTTGGAGCAAATATTTTCTAAAAATTTAAACAACAATAGTTTACAACTAAATATTCATCATTTAAAAACTATTTTTTTTGAAATACCACACCCTAACAGGGCACAAAAACACGTTTCCGATCCCTTAAAAGGGTCGGCTGCAAAAAGAATAAATATGTTTTTAAGATGGATGGTAAGAAAGGACAATACGGGGGTTGATTTTGGTATCTGGAAAAACATTTCTCCAGCAAAACTTTCTTGTCCGCTAGACGTACATTCTGGTAATATTGCAAGAAAACTTGGTTTACTAACCCGAAAACAAAATGATGCCAAGGCTTTGTTAGAATTAGATACAGCATTAAGAAAATTGGATGCCAAAGACCCAGTGAAATATGATTTTGCCCTTTTTGGATTGGGTGTTTTCGAAAAATTTTAATCCACTTATAATCGATTAAAAAAGAGAATATTAGTATTTCATTTTTATAATACAAAATGCATTACAACACTTTTTAATTACTATCTTTGCAAACTTAAAAATCAACTCATTATTTTGCTGAAATTTTGGGTATAAAAGCATCAAAATGCGCTTACATAGAACCTTAGTATTTGCCGTAATAGACTCTTTAAATCAAATATTTAATGAAAATAAATATGCAGATAAAGTAGTTGAAAAAACTTTAAAACGCGATAAGAGGTGGGGCGTTAGAGATAGAAAATTTATTGCAGAAACCACCTATGAAATGGTGCGTTGGAAGCGGTTGTACAATGAAATTGCTGGAACCAAAGAACATTATACTACAGAAAATCTTTGGAAAAATTTTACGGTTTGGGCAATTTTAAAAGGGTATCAGTTACCAGATTGGAGTCAATTTGTAGGGGTGCCTGCAAGGAAGATTAAAGGTAAGTTTGACGAGGTTCAAAAAATTAGAAAAATTAAGGAGTCTATTCCAGATTGGTTGGACGAATTAGGCGAAAAAGAACTAGGAAAAGATTGGGATGCCACAATCAAAGCATTAAACCAACCTGCTGAAGTTATATTAAGAACCAATACTTTAAAAACCAATAAAATTGCTTTAAAAAAGCAATTGCACAGTGAAAACATAGAAACTTTAGTTTCAAAAGATTATCCAGATGCACTGGCTTTAGAAGAAAGGAAAAACGTGTTTCTAACAGAGGCTTTTAAAAAGGGTTATTTTGAAGTACAAGACGCTTCGTCTCAATTGGTAGCACCATTTTTAGAAGTTGAACCTGGCCTACGCGTGATTGACACCTGTGCAGGAGCTGGAGGAAAAACACTCCATCTGGCCGCTTTGATGCAAAACAAAGGCCAGATCATTGCCTTGGATATTTATGGCAATAAACTAAAAGAGTTAAAAAGAAGAGCAAAAAGAGCTGGTGCACATAATATTGAAACCCGAACCATTGAAGGTTCAAAAACCCTTAAAAAATTAAAAGGAACGGCAGATAGAGTTTTAATTGATGCACCTTGTAGCGGATTAGGGGTTTTAAAAAGGAATCCTGATGCCAAGTGGAAATTACAACCTGAATTTATTGAGGAAATTAAAAAAACACAGGCAGAGATTTTAGAAAACTATGCACAAATGGTAAAAAAGGGTGGTAAATTGGTATACGCCACCTGCTCTATATTGCCTTCTGAAAATGAAAAGCAAGTGGAAAAATTTCTTAAAAACAATACAGATTTCAAGTTGGTTCGTGAAAACAAAGTTTCTCCTGTAGATTCTGGGTATGATGGATTTTATATGGCATTATTAGAAAGAAACTAACCTTGAATATTTATACTTACTTATCAACACTATCTCAACTAAAAAAAACGAAATATTTAAATTTGTATCCTTTAAAAATACATCCTTATAATCTTATAAAATGATCTATTTCTTTGTAAAAAACAGCACTGTATTTGCCGTTGCCTCCACCGTTCAATTTGATGCAGCCACCATTGAAAAGCTAATTTGGCTTTTTGGCAATGCAAAACAATTAAAGCAAACCGAAATTCAAGGGAGTTTTGTTGGCCCAAGAAGAGAAATGATTACCCCTTGGAGTACCAACGCTGTTGAAATTACCCAAAACATGGGTATCTCTGGCATTACTAGAATTGAAGAATTTTTTAAAAAAGAAAGTGCAAAACCAGATTTCGATCCAATGATCGAAAATTATTATAAAAACCTAGATCAAGAAATTTTTACAATAGACATCCAACCAGAGTCAATTATTGAAATTGATGATATTGCTAATTTTAATACCAAAGAAGGATTGTCATTAAGTGATGAAGAAGTTAAATATTTAGAAAACTTAGCAGTAAAAATTGGTAGAAAACTTACAGATTCTGAAGTATTTGGTTTTTCTCAAATCAACTCAGAACACTGTCGTCATAAGATTTTTAACGGCACTTTTATAATTGATGGAGAGAAAAAAGAGAGTTCTTTATTTCAATTGATTCGTAAAACATCAGAAACACATCCAAACGGAATTGTATCGGCATACAAAGATAATGTTGCCTTTGTAAAAGGTCCAAAAGTGGAGCAATTTGCACCAAAATCGGCAGATAAACCTGATTTTTACGAAACGAAGGAGTTTGAATCAGTCATCTCATTAAAAGCAGAAACCCACAACTTTCCAACAACAGTTGAACCTTTTAATGGTGCAGCTACTGGATCTGGTGGTGAAATTAGAGATAGATTGGCTGGCGGAAAAGGTTCTTTGCCTTTGGCAGGAACTGCAGTTTATATGACTTCTTACTCTAGATTATTAAAAAATCGTCCTTGGGAAACCATGGAAGAAAGAGATTGGCTTTACCAAACACCCATAGATATTTTAATCAAAGCATCGAATGGTGCTTCCGATTTTGGAAACAAATTTGGCCAACCATTAATTTCTGGTTCTTTGTTAACTTTTGAATTTCAAGAAGAAAATAGAAAATTAGGCTTTGATAAAGTCATCATGCAAGCGGGTGGTATTGGATATGGCAAAGCAGATCAAGCCATAAAAGAAACACCAACTAAAGGAGATAAAATTGTTATCCTTGGTGGGGATAATTATAGAATTGGAATGGGCGGTGCAGCAGTATCTTCTGCAGATACTGGCGGAATGGACAGTCATTTAGAATTGAACGCGGTACAACGCTCTAATCCAGAAATGCAAAAAAGAGCTGCAAATGCAATCCGTGGAATGGTAGAAAGTGACAATAATCCAATTGTTTCTATCCATGACCATGGCGCTGGCGGACATCTAAATTGCTTGTCCGAACTTGTTGAAGATACAGGAGGTAAAATAGATTTAGACAAATTACCTGTTGGTGATAGCACTTTATCCGCAAAGGAAATAATAGGTAATGAATCGCAAGAACGTATGGGCTTGGTTATTCATGAAAAGGATAGTGCTTATTTAAAAAGGGTAGCCAATAGAGAACGATCTCCTATGTATACTGTTGGCGATGTAACCAACGATAATCAGTTTACTTTTGAATCGGCAACGACCGGAAAAAAACCTATGGATCTATCCATGGAAGATATGTTCGGTAGCTCTCCAAAAACCATAATGAACGATAAAACAGTCAAAAGAAATTATAGTTCTTTAACTTATACTGTAGATAAAATTCATCAATACCTTGAAAATGTATTACAACTAGAAGCTGTGGCTTGTAAGGATTGGTTGACAAATAAAGTAGATAGATGCGTAGGTGGTAAGGTTGCCAAACAGCAATGTGCTGGACCTTTGCAATTGCCTTTAAATGACGTGGCGGTTATGGCGTTAGATTATAAAGGTAAAGAAGGAATTGCTACCAGTATTGGCCATGCACCAGTTGCAAGTTTAATTGATGAAGTTGCTGGGTCTCGAAACGCTATTGCAGAAGCCTTAACCAATTTAGTTTGGGCACCTTTGGAGGATAATTTACAATCTGTTTCCCTTTCGGCTAACTGGATGTGGCCTTGTAAAAATGAAGGAGAAGATACTAGATTATACAATGCTGTGCAGGCAGTTTCTGATTTTGCCATAGAATTGGGTATCAATATTCCTACAGGAAAGGATTCCTTATCTATGAAACAAAAATACCCAAATGATGAGGTGATTGCTCCTGGTACAGTTATAATTTCAGCAGCAGCACATTGCAATGATATTACAAAGGTGGTAGAGCCTGTTTTTCAAAAAAGTGGATTAAATAAAATTTACCATATTGATTTTTCTAACGATAATTTCAAACTGGGTGGTTCCTCTTTTGCACAAGCCGTAGCAGGCATTGGTAATGAAAGTCCAACAATTAAAGATGCTGCTAAATTTAAAAATGCTTTTCATACCATTCAACAATTAATTAAAGAAGGTAGAATTTTAGCAGGACATGATATTTCAGCCGGTGGTATGCTTACTACTATTTTGGAAATGTGTTTTGCCCAAAATAATGTAGGAGCAAAAATTGATATTTCTGCTTTAGGCGAAAAAGATACCATTAAAACATTGTTTGCAGAAAATAGCGGTGTCATTATCCAATCTGCTGATGAAGAAATTGAAAATATTTTAGCTGCAAACGGAATTACATTTACCCATTTAGGAAATGCCGTTCGTGGTGAAGAAGTTACCATTATTCATAACGAAGAAAATTACACCTTCAATGTACCGCATTTACGCGATGTTTGGTATAAAACTTCCTATTTGCTAGATAGCAAGCAAACTGATAAAGGTTTGGCCAAAGATCGCTTTGGCAATTATAAAAACCAAGAGTTAAAATTTGATTTTCCTAAACACTTTACAGGGAAATTA
>JAUIAA010000108.1 GCA_030425715.1 Bacteroidia bacterium
AAAGAGCGCTACGATAGTGCTTTAAGAAGAAAACAATTAAGCTTGGTTTTGTCTAAAAAAATGAA
The DNA here is from genome assembly GCA_030425715.1 of Bacteroidia bacterium. Classification (GTDB taxonomy): domain Bacteria; phylum Bacteroidota; class Bacteroidia; order Flavobacteriales; family Flavobacteriaceae; genus Lutimonas. The sequence goes on from JAUIAA010000108.1 coordinate 66, forward strand.
ACCTAGTGATGCTACTGAATTAAAAGCACTGTTTAGTTAATTAATTTTTATACACCCACTCTTCTGGATTTTGGCGGTGAATTTCTTTAAACAGTACAAAAGCTAAAATGGTTTTTCCGGTAGTTTTATCGGTGTGTATTTTACCTATTTCTTGCTTGGTGCTAACCAAATCGCCTTTGTTTACCTTTACATTGTCTAAATTTTTATACACAGAAATATAGTTACCGTGTTGAATTAAAACCGCTTTCTTTTTTCCAGGGATAACCTGAATTGCCAGTACTTTACCATTAAAAATTACACGAGCATTTGCTCCCTTTTCGGTAGCATAAAAAACTCCATTACTCTCAATAGTTATTCCTTTTAAGGTTGGATGTGATTGCTTACCAAAATGACGTACAATTACCCCTCTTTCTACTGGTGATGGTAGTTTTCCTTTGTTAGAAATAAAATCTTTCTCTAATTTTTTTGCTTCAGGAGTTAGCTCAAAACTAGAACTTTTTACATTTCCTTTTTTGTTAGATTTAGCAATAGCATCGCGAATTAATTTTTCAATTTTTTGGTCTATTGCCTTTTCCTCCCTTTGCTTTTGTCTAATTTGTGCGGTGTATTTTTTCTCTTTATCCTTAACGGATTTTACCATCTTCTCTTGAGAATTTTTTTCTCTATGGATATTGTCTTTTTCCTTTTTATTTTCCGCAAGAAGTGCTTCTTTTTGGGCTTTTGTTTCTTTTAACAGATCATTTAAATTTTCAATTTTTAAAGTTTCGGCTATAATTTCTTTTCCTTGTTGCTCTCTGTAATCTGCAAACTGGCGAATGTATTGCAAACGCTTATAAGCCTGCATAAAACTTTCCGATGATAATAAAAACATCAGCCTACTTTGTTTGGTTTTACTTTTGTACGATTGTACCACCATATTGGCATAATCCTTTTTTAAAACCTCCAGTTTTTTTTGCAACAACTCTTTTTCCCTTTCATTATCTTCAATTTCTTTACCCAGTTGCTTGGTTTCTTCGTTGATGGTTTCTATCAATCTAGCGCGAACTCTTATTCTTTTATTTAAGTCGTTTAATGCTGAAAGTAAATTTTCTTCTTTTTCTTTAGACTTAAATAATAAGCTGTTGATTTGCTGAATTTCTTGTTGTAATTTTTTGCGTTGTTTTTCTAAATCTTGTCTATTTTGGGCATTCCCAGTTAAGGAAAAAGACAAGGCCAAAACCAAAACGAGCAAAAAATTCCAATTGAATTTATTGCTAATTTTTAACTCTTGTATTTTTAGAAGCTTAGAAAAACTTAACATTATTTTAGCTCAATTTTTTTATAATTTTTTGGAATAGAAAAAGGGAATTTTAATGTATTCATTTGAGAGGTGTTTTTGTATTGCACATCAATTAAAGTGGTATTTTCTTTTTCCTTCGCTTCAATTACAAATCCTTTAGGGAACAAAGATTCATTAATTTTTTGAAAATCTTTATATAAAATTGTTAATTTTTGCGACTTCCCTAGATGAAGAACTTCTTCTTTTTTCAGTTTAAAATAAACGGAATCAAACCAGTAAAATAACTGAAAAACATCTCCTTTTTGTTTGGCACTTAGCTTGTAGCTATTTTGATCTATTTCTGAGAGTAATTGATTTTTTTTAAGTTCAAATAAGGCTTCTCCATAAAATAAATTTTGCACCATATTAAAATCAAAATTAGTCCCCATCCAATTACTTATCAGTTCAAAATCACCATCAAAATAAGATTGGTTCAATTTTTCATAAAACCGAACTCTATTGGGTTCGATTAGCATTTTTCCAACGGGAAACCCCAATTTAGAAAAACTAATCCAAATAACCGAATCTTTAGCAATACGCAAAGCTGCATTTAAAGTTGGAATATCGGCTTTACCCTTATATTTTACCGTTAAATTAGATTTTAAATAATCTGGTGTAAACTTTAGCTCCTTATTTTTTTTTAAAATGGTCTTTGTCGATAAATATGCAATATTTCCATGATCAACCTTTGCACTTTTACAGGAAATAAATAGGCTTAAAAAAAATAGAATAACAATACTTTGTTTGTAGGCTTTTACCATTATTTTGTTTCTAAACTTTTATTAAAAAAAGAAGTTGCTTCTTTGTTTTTTCCTAAGCCCTTGTAGCTCAAGCTAATTTGCTTATAAAATGCCGCTTGAAGTTGGGCATCATCTACTAAATACTCTAAACCTTCTTGCAAAATTGTAATCGCTTCTTGGTATTTTCTTAAATGATTTAAAGCTACACCATTCATGTAATATACATAAGGTTGGGCAGGAAACATTTCTATTCCAGCTTGGCTGTCATTTTGTAAGTCTAAAAAAGCTTTGGTTTTCAACTCTCTATCTAAAACTAATTTTAACGAATTGAAATCATTTTTAAGGGCATAGCTTTCTTTCAATTTTGTTAGCTTATCCTGTACAGGTACAATTTTAGCTGTGGTAGTTTCTCGTGCAGGTTCTTGTGTTAAAGATGCTTTTAAAGTAGATAGATTTGGAGGTAATTTTCCAATCGAATCCAATTTTTTTAAGGTGATTATTGCATCTTGAATTTGTCCTGATTTGATATACAAAAGTACCAGCTCTGACTCTTCTTCTGGGACAATTTTAATAATTCTTTTTTGAATTTTAATTGCTCCCTTAAAATCGTTTTGTTTTGACTTTATATCCATCAAATGTTTTAACATAAACAAGTTATTGGGCTCCAACTCTAAACCTTTTAAAATATAATACTCCGCTTCTGTATATTTTGTTAAAAAAGTATAGTTTTTAGACAGCTCAAACAATACCGCAACATTTTTCTTGTCAATATTATAACAGGCATCTAAAGCGTAAATTGCTTTGTCGTAATTTTCAATGGCCTTTTGCTGTAAAGCTTCAAAAAAGAAAGTTTGGAAATTGATATTTTGTTGCTCATCTATCATTTCTTCGCGTGAAGCGAGATCATTTTGGGCAAAAGTATGGACTGTAGTACAAAATACCACCAGCCATAATTTGATATGTAAATTTTTTAATCTCAAACTTTAATTTAAAACAGAATAATCCCCAATGCTAACCGAAGTAAATTCGCCATCAAAATAGGCGTGATTTCCTATCATGGCTTGGTTTAAGTTTGCATTTTTAATGGTAGTATTGGTTTGTATCAATGCATTTTTAATGCTTGCATTTTCAACCACACTGTTGTCTCCCAATGAAACATTTGGACCCACGGTACTATTTTTAAGCACCACATTCTCACCAATATAGCAAGGTTCAATAATTTTGGCGTTGTCTAAAACAACGGTATTCGAAACCAAGTTTTCATTTTCCAAGGCGGCAAATTGTAAAACTCTGCCGTTGGTTTCTACGGTAATCGCTTTATTACCACAATCCATCCATTCGTTAACTTTACCAGGTACAAATTTCAAGCCTTTTTGCTTCATGTTTTCCAAAGCATTGGTCAGTTGAAATTCTCCTTTTTCTTTGATGTTATTATCTAATAAATATTGTATTTCTTCTCTTAAGATTGCTCCATCTTTAAAATAGTAAATTCCAATAATTGCCAAATCCGATACAAATTCTTCTGGTTTTTCTACAAAATCGGTAATAATTCCTTCTTGCAATTTTACCACCCCATAAGCACTAGGTTCTTCCACTTGTTTTACCCAAATGGCTCCATCCGCATTAGCGTCTAAAGTAAAATCTGCTTTAAACAAAGTATCGGCAAAAGCTACAACACAAGGTCCTTCTAATGTTTCTTTTGCACATTGAATAGCATGTGCGGTACCCAATGCTTGTTCTTGCACAAAAACTTTACCTGTTGCTCCTAGGCTTTTGGCAATTTTCATTAGCTTTTCTTCGGTATCTTTAGGAAAAGATGGGCCAATTACAAAAGCTATTTCCTCTACTTTTTGATCTACAACTTTTACAATGTCTTCCACCAAACGTTGTACTATTGGTTTTCCTGCAATTAAAGTTAAAGGTTTTGGAATGGTAAGTGTATGAGGGCGTAATCTTGACCCAATACCAGCCATAGGTACAATAATTTTCATCAATTCAGTTTTTATAAGATTGTTAAGCTAAAAATAGTTTTATATTTTTTATATATAAACGAGCAAATATAGGTAAAATTGTAAGAAAATTATGGCTTTTGGCTATATACAAAAGCACCCTGCGTTGCGGTATTGTAAAAGGAAATATTGTTTTTTTCACAAGACGTTCTCCAGAGTTGGGTGTAACTTTTATAATTGGAACCATCGGCAATAATTGTATTTGGATGTAACTCTTGAATCAATCGATCTAAGTTAACTTTTGGTGATTGGCTCAAAACAACAAAATCAGGTTGAAAATTTAGGCCTTTATAAACCCCAAAACTATCGATAACCAAGACCGTTTTGTTAAAAATTTTTAAACTGTTTTTGATAGGATAATGCGTTCTACTTTTGAATATTGAATAAGTTGTTTCGTAATTTTTAATGGCTCTATTTTCAAATGTACCCTTGTCGTGAAAAACAGTTAAATGCGCTCCATTTTTTACGGCAATCATTGTTTTCGCAATTTGGTGAAACACGACCATTTCCTTCTTTTTTTGAAAGTGTTTTTTTTGGAGAATCCCTTCTACTTGTAGTGCAATGATACAAAACAGACCCAAAAACAGCGCTTTTATATTTTTATTTTCCAGAAAGTGAATGATGTTAAAGATTAAAATATAACAAACAGCTACCGTAAATAATGAAATGGAAATGTTGCTAAAAATAAAGGCTTCCTGCTGTGCAATAAAACCGACAAATTGGTTCATAACCAACAGCGTTTTTTCATAGAAGGTCAATAAAAATTTGGGTAAAATTTGTAGACTTAAACAGATGATTATGAAAAACCCTAGTGCTAATAGAATCCCTAAAAAAGGAATAATTACCAAGCTACTGATAAAAAAAAGGCTAGGAAATTGATGAAAATAATATAGGGTTAAGGGTAAAATCCCAATTTGTGCGGCAAAGGAAACCGTAATCAAATTCCAAAAATAAGTACTAACTTTATGTTTGGGACTCCATAATTTTTTAAATTTTGGTTCTAAGCTAACTATAGAAAAAACTGCGGTATAACTCAATTGAAAACCAACATCAAAAAGATACCATGGGTGGAAGAATAATAGGACAAAAAAGGACAAAATTAAACTTTGCTGTACACCAGAGGGTCTGTTTAAAAACATGCCTAAAGCAACTGCGGTAAACATAGTAACCGCACGAACTACAGAAGCCGATAAGCCAACCAAAACTGCATAAAACCATAAGGAGAGAACCACAATAACCAGTCGGATAAGTTTACCATTTTTCAATTGGAGTAGGGGGCGCAATACGAAATTCAACAGCATTAAAACGATACCAATATGCAAGCCAGAAACTGCAAGGATATGCACCGCACCGGCATTTTTATAGTCGTTAAATTGCGTACTCGAAACTTCATTCCTTTGTCCGAGAAGAATTGCACTAAAAATGGCTAGCTCTTGTTTAGAAAATGATTTTTGTTTTAGTTTTTGAATAATTTGGTTTCTCCAATGGTTTGTAATACTACTTAGAGAAGTACTGCTCGATTCCAACTTTTTAAAATCTTTTTGTTTTAACCTCAGCTGTTGGTACACCTGTTGTTTTTCTAAATATGCTTTGTAGTCAAAAGTGCTTGGGTTTAAATTGGATTGAATTGATATTAATCTGCTCCCTGTTAACAATCTATCTCCAACCAATAAATTTTGTTTTGTACTATCTATAGCGATTGAAAGCAATATTTTTCCTTGTGCTATTTGTTGGTTATAACGCAGTAATTTTCCAAAATACCTGTTTGAAAATATATTTGATTTTAAGACTTCGGTAATTTCAATTTCTAAAATCCCTACAGTATCTTGAATTTGTAAATAGTGGTTTTTTTGATTTTCTGGTTTGCCTATCGAAATTTGAAAACATCCAATTCCTACAAACAATAAAAAAGTAAGTATAGAAAATCCATAAGAGGGATTGAAGGATTGATTGACATTTCTATAAAAATAAAGTAACAAAAGAAACGATAAAAACACAAAAGCAATTTGCAATCCTATAGCAATATTAAAATAAAAACCAAAACCAATTCCAAGAGCCAGACCTATAGAAAAATGTAAAGGCAAATAATTTAAATTTTTCATTCGCTGTGTTTTCCTTTATTTATGTCCTATTTTCGCAGGGGTAAACATTATTCTCCTTTGACCAAAGCCGTTAAAATAAAATTTAGAGACATCAATAAATTGGCAATTCCTGCCATTATTTCTGGTATTGCCGAACCTTTATTATCTATTACAGATACTGCAATTGTTGGCAATTTAGACATCAATGCCACAGAAGCTTTGGCTGCTGTAGGCATTGCAGGATCGTTTATTTCTGCAATTGTTTGGATTTTGGCACAAACTCGTTCCGCCATATCGGCAATCATTGCGCAATATTTTGGCGCCAAAAAATTAGAGGAAATTACAATACTCCCTTCCCAAATCATTGGTATTAATCTAGTTTTAAGTATCGTAATTTATTTGGTAACTATCCTTTTTGTTACCCAAATCTTTGCTTTGTACAATGCTACTGGTTTGGTGTTTGATTATGCGGTTTCCTATTATAAAATTCGTGCATTGGGCATTCCATTAACCCTATTTGTTTTTTCGGTATTTGGTGTGTTTCGCGGCTTGCAAAACACCTTTTGGCCCATGCTTATTAGTATTACTGGCGCTGTTTTAAATGTAATTTTAGATTTTGTATTGATTTTTGGAATTGATGGAATCATTCCTGCATTACATGTAGAGGGAGCCGCTTGGGCAAGTTTTATTGCCCAATTGGTAATGGCCATTTTTGCCTTGTTTTTGTTTTTGAAAAAAACGCCTTTTTCTTTTCATTTCAATTTTTCTTTTCATCCAGAAATTAAAAGATTACTAACCTTGAGTTTTAATCTATTTATTCGTGCTGTTGCTCTAAATATAGCTTTGTATATGGCAAATGCCTATGCTACCAAATACGGTACAAACTATATTGCTGCACAAACCATTGCT
>JAUIAA010000109.1 GCA_030425715.1 Bacteroidia bacterium
GTGATAGGTTCCTAAAATATGCTTATGGTCATGCGGAGGGTGCATCGTTGCAGTATCTCCAGTTTTAATTTCCTCACCTCCAATATACATTGGTACATCTATTGTTTCGTTGTACATTTTATCGTAAGTTGCTAAAACTTCTTTTAATTCAGGGGAACCTGGAGCATAGCTTTTTACAGGCTCATTTATTGCAGTGGGTACTTTAAAAAATCCGTTTGACATTTGTTCTATTTTTTAAATGAATCGTATTATTTTTGAAGCTGCAAAGATAATCATTTTATTATGATACATTATTCTGGAATTGTAAGGACTTCGCAATATTGTGTACTAATATTTAAGTAGTTATTATGATTTTTTAAAATTGATAAATAAATGTGCACCGTTACTTTCATTCCATTAGCAAATAATGATTTTATTCTTACTTCGAGTAGGGATGTACCGTTTGCGCGGAAACCAGCAATGGCTCCTAAAAAATATTTAGAAGATGGTGTAGAACTGTATTACCCTAAGGATGGAGAAGCAGGAGGTTCGTGGATAGGCACAAGTAATAAAAACAGATTAATTTGCTTGTTAAATGGAGGGTTTAAAAACCATGAAATAAAAAACAATTATAAACAAAGTCGTGGAATTGTAGTAAAAGAAATATTAAAAAAGGATGCTTTACAATCCATTTTAAATCAAATTGACTTAACAAATATTGAGCCTTTCACCATTGTTGCACTGGATTGGAATACGGGATTGGATTTGGTAGAATTGGTTTGGGATGGAAATAAAAAACATATCCAAAAATTGCTGTTACAACCAAAAATTTGGTCTTCTTCAACTTTGTATTCCGATGAAGTAAAAGAATTACGAGAATTATGGTTTAAAGAGTGGCAAAAAAAACAAAAGTTTTATGCTAGTTCTATTTTAGAATTTCATCACTATGCTGGAATTGGAGATCCAGAAATTGATGTAATGATGCGGCGAGAAAAGGGAGGTACGGTAAGTATTACACAGGTGGTAAAAAAAGGTGAAATTGTAAATATGTATTACGAACCAATAAAGATTACTGTAGGTTAAATCAAAAATGCAATAAAAGAAATGATAACAAAACCAATACTTGCAATGGTAAAAAACGCAATGTTTAAAAGGCAAAATTTAACAAAGGTTTTGAATCTCCCTTGTTGGTAAAAGTTACGAAGTGCTATAAATAAATAGATAGGAAAAAGTATTGAAAATATAACTAACCCTATATCAGATTTGATAAATCTATCTACCAAAATAAAAAGCATTAACAAGATAAAAAACACGGTTTGCGTATGAAATACAAAAACCAAATGTTCGGTATAAGTATTTTTATTTCTTATATATAAAAGTGCTACAACTAAAGTAAAAATTGGTAACAAAAAGAATAATGCTACAGATATTTTTGATATGATATTGTCTACATATCCCTTTCTAAATTCAGGGTCATCTTTAAATTGATTGATGTTTTGTGCTTTTTTAAAGTAAAAAATATTCCAAATGGTATTATCGTAACCCAAATCAAAAAGTGCAGTAGCAGCATCCGTATTTTCATGATTTTCATCATAATCCATAAAATCATTTAATTTTTTAAACCTGCTTTCGCCTATTATATTTTTTAAAAAATTATCTTCTAAAGAATTTCTAAATTTCATTGGAACTTTATAATTCACACCTTCATTATCCATTCTGTTTTGAATTTCATTCAAAGTAAATTCACTTAGTGTACCTATTTCTCCTAGTTGTTCCCAATCTTCAACATCTATATTATTTTGATTAATGGTAGCGCTTAATAGGTTAGATATTAAATCGTAATTCGCATCGTTAATAATACTAAAAACAGAATCTTTTTCTTTTTGATTTAAACTCTTACTTTTTAACTGTGTAATTAATGTTGTATTTTCAAAAATAGAATCTAAATATTGATTTATTTGTTGTTTTCTAGATATTTCAACGGAGACAGTATCTGTATTAATTTTTTGAGAAAACTTACTCGTTTTGGCAATTGGAACGCTATCATTTACCAAACTATCTACAGAACTTACATTAAATACATTTGTTGGAGAAACCTTAGCAACACTATCATTTAAAGCTTTCTTTTTTGTAGAAACATCTAATGTTTTATACTCGTCTATTGTAGAGTAAATTCCTTGTAAAAGAAAAAAAAGTATGGTTACATGTAGGTACAATTGAAACGGATTAACATATTTCATCCGTTTACCATTGATGTAATTTGTGGATACACTTCCTGGTTTAAAAATAAGTGGAATAACCGTGTTGAGAAATCGATTATCAAAAGAAAAGAAACCTGCTAAATATTCAGAAAAATAGGTTTTTAAACTAATTTTGTTTACATCGTTTACTTGCCCACAATTCGGACAAAAATTATCCGTATCTTTTATGGATGTTTCGCAATTTAAGCAGGTATTTCCACGATTATTTTTGTCAAACCTAGTTAGAGATTTCATTTTTATCTTATGTAAGGATAAATATAAAAATTTAATTCAAAGTGGCAGGAACCATTAATTGAAAAGTCGGGATATGTACCTTAAAATTTTGAGTGGTACTAAAATTAATCATGTTATAATGCCCATTCATCGCCCCAATTGGTGAGGTTAAAAAACAATAGGAACCGTAGGTGTAAACTTGCTTAGGGTTAAGTATAGGCTTTTCTCCAATCACACCCTCTCCTTCTACTACTTCTATTTGGTTTAAGGAATCGTGAATATTCCATTTTCTACTTAATAGTTGTACAGTGTCACTACTCTGATTTTCAATGGTAATACTATAACCGAAAGCAAAATAAGTACGTTGATGCTCAACACGAAGACCCTGAAAGCTCGTTTCTACCGAAATTTTTATACCCTTTGTAACTTGTTCTAACATCTTGAACCCTTATAAATTACGTAAATACAAAGATAGAAATTATTTTAAGAAGATAAAGGTTTGGCCTTTTTTGGTTTCTTTGGCAATTTGAGGGATAGAACCGACTGATTTTAATAATTGATTAGTTTATAAATATTAGACTTAAGGTTTAGTTCAATATAATAATCGTGCCTGTTGGATAATAATTTTGGGTATTTTTTTTACCTTGCATCTCTTAACTAAAACAAATACAATGGGTAAATACGAATTCAACGGCAACTGTGCTTTTGCAGTTAGCTTTGGTAAGATGGACATCAATGATTGTCCGTTTGAGATGGAGGTAGATGGTAAAAACTACAAATTTTCTAACAAAATGGTAATGAGATTGTGCAAATGGTTTCCAAGTATTTTAAAGAAAGCGGAGAAAAATTGGGAAGGTGCAACAAATTAATTTTGTAACCTTTCTGAATTTGCAACTCCAACTCCGATTACCTGATCGTATAGATCGCCAAACTTTTTGTAATACACAATTACAATATAATCATTTTCGGTTTGGTAAAAAGACCCATCCACAGCAGTGATATCAATTTGTTCTGTGTTTTTTGCGGAAACATAGGTGTAGTTATAAAAACCTTGTTTTAAAAGCAAAGTAGTTTCGAACAATTTTGTTTGCGGATTGTATTTCATTTTGGTTTCTTCGGTAATTTTCCAGTCGTTAAAACCGCCATAAATATAAATAGGATCCTTGTTTAAATTGAGGTTGTTTTCTAAAGTAAAATGTACCCAAGAATAATCTCCTTCAGTAGCAACATCTTCGGCATCAATGGTTCTCAAAACAAAATTTCCATTTATATCTGGGTAAAAAGTATAGGGTTTATCGCCCCTAATTTCACTAGTGTATATGTAAGTATCAAAAATATTATTGTAAACAGTTTTGTAAATATTATTGGTAGCATTTCTTATTTCTTTGGTATCAAAATAACGGTATTCATTTCCTGCCCAAAAAGAAATTTCATCTACATAATTGTACTTTAATTGATTTCCTTGAATGTATCTTGGAGGTATATTTTTTTTAACAGAATTCCAATCTCCATTTTGATACACTGCAATTTTAATTTCTTGACCTGGGTTGTTAATCAATAAATTTGGATGGTTTACAACAAATTGTACGGCATGTTTGGTATTGATGTTTTTTACCTCAGTAGTTCTATGGGCAGTTACCCCAACTTGCACTTTGGGCTGGTATACAATAAACCTTCGGTTAAACACCACATTATAATCTTCATCTAAAACAGACAGCAAATAGTTTCCAGATTTTATAATACGATTATTGTCGTTTGGAATTTGCAATTGATAGTGCGTATACCCTTGTAGCGTGTTAAATGAATTGGTATAGTCTCTAATTCTATCTTCTGCATAACCCGTCATATATTCGGTTGAAGATAAATTAGAAATATTCCAATTGTAATCACAGTGTTCAATTCTGTAGGAATAATATATTTCATTGGCATTAATATCATCAAATGAAAAATTTAAAGTTTCTCCCAAGGCAACAATTGGGAAATACATATTTGGTTTATTGGGTTGTAAAACTACAGATTTGATATAGGCCGGAGGAAGTACTGTATTTGTGTTTTGTGCATAAATATAAATACCTATAAAAAAAGAAAAAAACAGACTTAAAAAATGCTTTGCTAAAAATGTCATTTTGTAAAATACTTATTGTTAAGCCTAAAATTAAAAGGTTTCTTAATAAAATCCTTCTTAATTTCAAAACTAAAATTTATACAAATAAATGTAAAATATATGGTATACAATATGATATTAATTATTAAATTTGCACACTGTTAAGAAATATATGGCATTTTCTTTATTTGTCTAATATCTAATTCATTGACAGTGAAGAAAAATATAATAAACTAAAGCAAATTATGTCAACAGGCATTAGAATTAAAAAGGGCTTAAATATTAAGCTGAAAGGAGGAGCACAATTAAATTTATCTTCTATAAACCGCTCGAAAACATTTGCTATCAACCCACCACAATTTCACGGAATCAACCCTAAAATGGCTCTTAAAATTGGAGACAAAGTAGCGGTTGGTGATACTGTTTTTTACGCTAAAGATAACGACAAAATTAAATTTACATCGCCAGTTAGTGGAGAAATTAAAGAAATTGTTAGAGGTGCAAAGCGAAAGATTTTATCGGTAAAAATTACTGCAGCTTCAGAAGATTCTTTTAAAGATTTTGGTGCAAAAAATGCAGCAAATTTAACAGGATTAGAAGTGAAAGAAATGTTGCTAGAAAGTGGTTGTTGGCCATTTATCAAGCAAAGACCGTATGATGTAGTTGCAAATCCTGACGAAACACCAAAAGCAATTTTTATTTCTGCTTATGCAACTGCTCCACTGGCAGCTTCGCATGAATTTATTTTAAAAGGAAAAGAAGAAGAATTTCAGGCAGGAATTGATGCCTTAACCAAACTAACTGAAGGTAAGGTACATTTGTCTTTCAATGGTGAAAGTTCTTCATTCTTTAACAATATCAAAGGAGTTTCTATACACTTAATATCTGGAAAACATCCAGCAGGTAATGTAGGGGTGCAAATCTCAAAAATCGACCCTATTAATTCTGGAGATAGGGTTTGGGTAGTCAATCCACAAGATGTAGCAGCTATAGGTTCATTGTTCTTAACAGGTAAGTATAACCCAATTAGAGTAGTAGCCTTGGCAGGTGCACAGGTAAAAGAACCACAATATTATACCGTAATCCAAGGAGCTCAAATTAACGATATTGTTAAAGGTAAATTAAAAGAAGGAAATAGTAGAATTATAAGTGGCAATCCATTAACAGGTACTGCTGTCGATGTTAAAGACACTTTTGGCTTTTACGATGATTTAATTTCTGTTTTGCTAGAAGGAAATCAATATAGGTTTATGGGTTGGTTGCCTTTTGTTGGTAATAATAGATTGAGTATGTCTCGAACTTCTTTTTCATTTTTGAGTCCAAATAAAGAATATAATTTAGACACCAATTTAAATGGAGAAGAAAGAGCTTTTGTGGTCACAGGTACTATGGAAAAAGTGATGCCAATTGATATTTTCCCAATGCAATTGTTAAAGGCTACGATGATTGAAGATATTGAAAAAATGGAGAATTTAGGAATTTATGAAGTAGCTCCAGAAGATTTTGCTTTGATAGATTTTGTAAGTCCGTCAAAAATTGAAGCACAAGATATCATCCGTAAAGGATTAGACTTAATGATAAAAGAAGTAGGTTAATGAAATTTTTAAGACAACAATTAGATAAAATTAAACCTCACTTTGAAAAGGGAGGTAAATTGGAAAAATACGCCCCAGCTTTTAATGGTATTGATACCCTTTTATTTGTACCAAACCATACTACCAAAAAAGGTGCACATATAAGAGATGGCGTAGATTTAAAACGAGTAATGATTACCGTTGTTATAGCTTTGATGCCAGCATTGTTATTTGGTATTTGGAATATTGGTTACCAAAATATGGGTGCAGGACAAGGGTTTTGGGATTACTTTATATTTGGAGCTATTCGGTTTTTGCCAATGCTTATCGTATCCTATGGGGTAGGTTTAGCTATTGAATTTGCCTATGCAATTTTTAGAGGACACGAAGTAAATGAAGGATATTTGGTTACAGGTTTATTGATTCCAATGATTATGCCAATTGATTTACCTTTATGGATGCTGGCTGTTTCTGTAGTTTTTGCAGTAATTATTGGTAAAGAAGCTTTTGGTGGTACAGGAATGAATATTCTTAATCCTGCTTTAGTTGCAAGAGCATTTGCCTTATTCTCTTATGCTCCATATATGTCGGGTAATACTGTTTGGGTAGCGGATTCTGTTGCTGATGGAGTTTCTGGCGAAACCGTATTAGGTGCGTTGGCAGGAAATGTACAACCTTCTGTAAGTGTTTTTGATATGTTTATAGGAACCATGCCTGGTTCTATTGGCGAAACTTCTGTTTTAATGATTTTAATTGGAGCAGCAATTTTACTAATTACAGGAATTGGAAGCTGGAGAATTATGTTGTCTACTTTAATAGGTGGAGCTCTAATGGGATTAATTTTCAATGCCATTGGTAGTACAACCAATGAATTGCTCAACTTTGCTTGGTGGAAACACTTGTTGGTTGGTGGATTTGCTTTTGGTATGGTGTTTATGGCAACCGATCCTGTTTCAGCAACACAAACCAATAA
>JAUIAA010000110.1 GCA_030425715.1 Bacteroidia bacterium
TACCCGATATACCTCCAGTAGGTAAATAAGAGAATAATTTATCTTTAGGAATATCTTGATACATTTTTTTTAATAGAAAAATAATGCTTTCTGGTGTAAATAAATTATACCTTGATAACCCTGATCCATCCACCCATTTTGGGGTTTGCGGAATATCTTGCAAATAATTTTCCAAAGAAAATTGAATTGCGTTTTTTACCCCATAGGTACTATCCGCCTGATAACTAACTTGTAACATCAATTGCTCTGCTATAAAATTGTCGCTATCTTGTAACAATTGCTTGTAAACAGTATCTATTGCAATACTATAAAATTGATTTAACTCTAATTTACTTGGCGGAATTAACGTTACTTTTTTACCTAATTTTTCACTTAACAAATCCGCAGTTAATTGGTTAGATGTTTTAAAAGGTACTATCCTATTATTTACACTTTTGGCGTCATTTACATAAAAAGTATTGCTATTTAATTCTCTTCTTAAACCTTTTTTAGTATATGCAATATGGTTTTTAAAAAAGCTTGGATTTATTTCTACCTCTGTATTTTTATTTGAAATATGGACAATATTCCCATAAATGGGGAAAATACTTTTTTCTGGCATATAATAATAGGCATAATCTTCCCAAGACCAACCTGGCCCATATACTGGGTCATTGATGTTTTCATCAATGAAATAGATTTGTTCGGAGCTACTTTTTAAGAAATTTAAGGTTTTACTTTCTTCAAATCCGTATAAAAAAGTAGGATCCGCGGTTCCTTTGATAATTAATGAATCCTTAATTATTCCATATTCTAAACCTAATACAGAATCTTTTAAAGTTTTATAAGCAGTATAAAAGGTAAAAAGCTTGGTGTTCGATGCAGGTGTAAAATACTTATTGCCATTGATATTGATAATTTCTTTATTTATTTGAGGATCAAAAACCACCAATCCTTTATAATAATTTTCATTAAGAGAAGATTTTGCAAACTCCTTTTGCATGTTTTTGGTAACAGAACATGCACTAAACCATAAAACTATGGTTAATAATAAAAAATATTTAATTAAATTATTCTTCAAAGCATTCCTCTTTAAAACCAATTAGATACAATTTTTCTTGTGCCCTTGTAATTGCGGTGTACAACCAACGAAGATAGGAAATATCTTGACCATTAGGCAAATACGGCTGTTCTATAAAAACATTTTTCCATTGCCCTCCTTGCGATTTATGACAAGTCATGGCGTATGAAAACTTAATTTGCAAAGCATTAAAGTACTTATTGTTTTTAATGGCAAGCATTATTTTATACTTCGAACGTTCATTTTTATAGTCTTTTGCAACTTCTTGGTACAATGTATTCGATTCTTCATAACTCAATGAAGGCGATTCACTTTGTAAGGTATCTAATAATACAACTGTTTCAAAAGGGGCTTGATTAGGATAATCTACCATTCTAATCTTTACTTCTGCAAAATGAAATCCATAAATTTCTTTATAGCCAAAAATTTCTAATATTTCACAAATATCACCATTGGCTATAAATCCCACATTTATTGAATCTTTAAGCCAATAATAATTATTTTTTACCACCATAATATAATCGCCAGTAGCAACTTCGCTTTCCAATCCAATAATTTTGGTTCGAATTTGTTGGTTGTATTGGTTTGCCCTTTTATTAGATCGTACAATAATAGCGGTATCTTCTATACTATTGTTATCATAAACTTGGCTAATGGCATCTTGAATTTCGTACCCATCCGTTAAGCGAATCACATCAGGGTAATTTATAGCGAACTGAAAATCAGAAAATAAACCTTCTTGTAGTTTTAACCTTAAAGCAGTGGCATTCACTAAAATACCAGATGCTTGACTTTGACGCATTACCTCATCTAATTCTAACTCTTTTACTTCTTTATTGTATTGAAATTCTAACAAAGATGCATCTAATGCAGGACTCAATTCTAGTTTTACAGGTGGCAATTGGGCAGTATCTCCTATCAGTATTAATTTGCAATTTTTTCCTGCATAGATATAAAAGAGTAAATCATCCAATAACGAACCGTTTTCAAATAGCTTTGCATCGGATGCTCTATCTGGTATCATAGAAGCCTCATCTACTATAAAAATGGTATTGGTATGCTTATTTTTTTGCAATACAAAACTAACTCCACCGTTCTTTTCCTTTTTGGGTAAGTATATTTTTTTGTGGATGGTAAATGCCGCTTTGTTTGCATAATTACCAATTACTTTTGCGGCTCTACCTGTAGGTGCTAATAAAACGGATTTCAATCCACTTTTCCATAAATTGTTAACTAAAGTACTAATAACAGTTGTTTTACCAGTTCCGGCATAACCTTTTAATAAAAATAACGCCCTTTCGTCTTTGTTTAAAACAAATTGTGAAAGTTGTTTTAGCAACTCTTCCTGCAAGTGGGTTGGTGCAAAAGGAAATTTATCTAAAAATTCAAGGTAAAGTTTAGCCGAATCGTTTATCATTAGCAATTATTAAAAAGAAATGGAAATATTAATTTCAAAATTAAGGAGAAATATCCTTAGAAAATCAGAAATTTAAAATAAAGTAAAAAACAAAGTATCTAACCGATTCTTAAGCTAAGATTAAACAATTTAAAAATTAAATAGATAATGTAGTATAAATATTTTTACGATAGAAAAAATTTTGTAGATTTGCGATTATCCTAATTAATTAAATTATAAAAAATGACTTCTATTTTAATAATTATTGTAGCAATCATCGCAGTTGTAGGATTGTCTTACTTTATTGTGAATAAATTGCCTAATAAATTAAAACCTTTGGTTTCCATTATATTATGGGTGGTAATTATTTTCTTTGGTTACCAAATATACCAAAGCATCATGAAACCAATTCAATTTAATAAAATAAAAAAAGAGCGTTACGAAAAGGTAATTGAAAATTTAAAAATTATTAGAGATGCAGAATTGGCTTATGCTGAAGTAAATAGAAGATTTACCGCAAACCCTAATGCATTAATTAGTTTTATTGATACCGCTAAATTTGCGATTACCGAAATTAAAAACGTTGTGGTAACGGAGCAAAGAGGTAGAATTACCATTGATGTAGAAAAAAGAATTGTTGATACAGTTGGCTTTAAACCTGTAAAAGAAAGTTTTAAGGGTAGAGACTATAAAAATATGATGCAAGTACCCGGTACCAATGCAAAATTTGAATTAAAAACTGGTGAAGTAGAAAAAGTACAAGGTGTAAAAGCTTCGGTATTCGAAGTTAAAGTGGATAAAGGAATTGTGTTAGAAGGTTTAGACAAAGATTTAATACGACAAGAAAAAGAAGCTTTAGGTGGTATTAATGTACCAGGAGAATACATTAGCGTAGGTTCTTTAGAAGAAGTAAACTCAAATGGGAACTGGCCTCCGTTTTATGATGGAAATAAAGAAGAGCAAGCAAATAAAAAATAATTCTGTAGATATTAACAATCTTACAGATTGTCACTTATCCATCCAACTCAGCTTGGATGGATTTTCTTTTTGTATACTAAACACTAAAGAAAAGAAGGTTGCCTTGGTACAACAAATTTCATTTCCAGAGTATTCTTCTACTCCTGAAAAACACTTACAAAATATTACCGATTTTTTTGAAAAGGAAGAATTACTACAAAAAAAATACAACAGCATAAGTGTTTCGCATGTAAATGACTTGTGTACCTTGGTGCCAAGACCTCTTTTTGATGCGCAAAACCTAAAGCAATACATCAAATTCAATACAAAAATTTATAAAAATGATTATATTGTTTATGATGAAATTGAAAATCATGATATGGTAAATGTATACCTCCCCTTTGTTAATATAAACAATTATTTTTTTGATAAATTTGGTAGCTTTGAATACAAACATGGCGCAACTATTTTGGTAGAAAATTTATTAAACCTGTATAAAATGAGTGAACAACCAAGAGTGTTTGCCCATCTGTATGAAAGGTACTTTGAAATCGTTGTTATTGCAAATGGGCAACTATTATTGCACAATTTTTTCACCTACCAAACCAAAGAAGATTTTATCTATTATATACTTTTTACTGCAGAGCAACTACATTTAAATCCAGAAAAATTTGAATTGGTATTGTCTGGTACTATTGAAAAGGATGATGATTACTATCAAATTGCCTACAAATATATTAGAGATGTAAAAATGTTAGAGGTGAGATCAAATTACAGCTATAGCGATAATTTTACTGATGATTTTAAAAGAAATCACTTTACCCTTTTAAATCAATTTTAATGAGAATTGTCTCTGGACTACATCGAGGGAAGAGAATTACAGCTCCAAATAATTTACCCGTACGCCCTACAACCGATATGGCTAAAGAATCGCTATTTAATATTTTAAACAATAGCTATTACCTAGAGGACCTTACTGTTTTAGACCTGTTTGCTGGCATTGGGAGCATTAGTTTTGAATTTGCTTCAAGAGGCTCAACAAATATTACAAGTGTAGACCAACACCAAGGTTGTATTCAGTTTTTAAAAAAAATAGACAATGAATTAGATTTAGGTTTACATATTGTTAAAAGTGATGTTTATCCTTTCTTAGATAAAAACAGTGGGAAGTACGATATTATTTTTGCTGATCCTCCTTATGGTTTTGAATTGGAAAAATTTCAAAAAATTATTGCATTAGTATTTACCAAAGAATTACTAAACGAAAATGGATTGCTTATTGTGGAACATTCTAAGCACACAGATTTATCGCAAATTGAAACCTTTCAAAAATCGAAAACCTATGGAGGGAATTGCTTTAGTTTTTTTGGACAATAATTTTATTCCAACCAATTTTTAAAATCTTTAACTTTTTCTCTACTTACTATAATTTCTTCGCCTTTAAAATGATGTAACTTTAGTTGTAGTCTACTATTGGTGTAAGTAATAATATCTTTTATCGCATTAATTTGCACCAAATACTTTCTACTAACTCTAAAAAACTGTGTCGGGTCTAATTGATCTTCTAGTACCTCTAAGCTTTGGTCCAATAAATAGATTCTTCCATTGCTAGATGCAATATAAGTTGCCTTGTTTTCACTATAAAAACATTCTATTTCGTTTATAGATATCATTTTTAAATGCTGCCCTATTTTAATTGTGAATCGCTTTTTATAGTTTTTATCTAAAGGGTTTTGCAATAATTCTTTTATTTGATTCACATTAAAATGTATGGCAGTATTTTGCTGTGTATTTTGTTGGTATTTGCTAATTGCCTGCTGTAATTCCACTTCATCAATCGGCTTAAGTAAATAATCTATACTGTTTAATTTAAAAGCTCTTAAAGCGTATTCATCATAAGCAGTAGTAAAGATAATAGCACTTTTTACTTCGATAGCTTCAAAAATTTCAAATGATATACCATCAGACAATTGTATGTCAAGCATCATCAAATCAGGGTGCTTGTTTTGAGATAGCCAACCTACAGCTTCTTGCACTGAATGGAGTAAGGTTTTCACTTCTACACCAAGTTTACCAAGCATACGTTGCAATCGCCTAGCTGCAGGCTTTTCGTCTTCTATTATAATTACTTCCATCAATTAAAAACTTATTTCCAAAGCTCTGTATCGTCCTTGTCCATTATTTCTTGAATTTTTCTCTCTTCCCAATCTTTGGTAAAAAGCAAGCCTTGACCAAACACACCATAAGCGTGAAACACCAAACCTATACCCCACCATAATGCTGTAGAAAACATCCAAATATTCAGCTCATTATAACTAACATTTTTTAATATGGTAAAAGTTATAACTCCATTTACTACTAAGTATACAAATAGATGGACATAAAAACCCTTAATTTTTTCTACTCGCTTTTTTGCTCTTAAATACTTATCTTGTTCTTTAAAATCTTCCATTTTTTTATTTGTTTTTTTGATTATGATAAACTATCGCAATCCATAAATTCTTTAATATTTTTCTCTTCCTAAAAACTTGTGCACCTTGTACCACTACACCTATACCCCAAAACACCTATGTAGAAAAGGATTAAAAGGTAGTTTTATTAAAATCTCTATTTCTAAAATTTAAATTATTCCCAATATTGTTTGTCATCATTTTCCATCAATTCTTTAATTTTTTTCTGCTCCCAATTTTTACCTAAAATTGGATTGTAGTTAAAAGCTCGTAAGCCTTGGAATACCAAACCAATTCCCCAACCAAACATAGGAAACCAAAACCATTGTAAAGTGTGTGGGGTAAATCTGTACCAAATAAAAATTAGAAATGGAATTACTATGCAATACGAAATTAAACTACCGTAAAACCCTTTAATTTCATCTACTTGCTGTCTCGCTTTTAAGTATTTAGACTCTCTTGTTTTATCTATTTTCATGATTTTTATTTTTTGTGTTAAAAGCGGTATTTTTACTGTAAACTCATTGTTTACATTACTTATTTTTACCTCCTTTTTCGTAATTAAACTATATCTTTCTTTTATATTTTTTAACCCAATTTTTGTACTATTGGGTAGGCTAATTTTTTGTTTTAAGTTATTGGTTATTACCAAATAACCGTTTTCTTCGTAAATATCTATTTGTAAAGGATTTTCGTTCGAAATCACATTGTGTTTCACAGCGTTTTCTAATAATATTTGTAAGGATAATGGAACTATTTTAAGCTCTTCATCCGAAGCTTTTTCAGGTAAATGAAACTGAATAGCATCTTCAAAACGCATTTTTAATAAATCCATATAGGTTCTTGCAAACTCTAATTCTTCTGTTAACGGGATAATATCCTTGCTTTTCTGTTCTAAAACATAGCGGTAAACTTTAGATAATTTGGTAGTAAATTTTTCTGCCATTTCTGGATTCTCACCAATTAAAGAAGTCAAAACGTTTAAGCTATTAAACAAAAAATGCGGATCTAACTGACTTTTAAGCGATTCGTATTTGGCAGTTTCTGTTTTTGCAACCACCTTATATTCGGTTACCTTTACTTCATTAGAAATTTTAAAATAATAAAATACATAAAATATCAAGGTAATGATTGTAGTGATGGTTATACCAAACCAAAAATATAATTTTGAATTATCCAAAAAACTTCCAGGAGCATTTCCAGAGATAAAAACCACTACAAT
>JAUIAA010000111.1 GCA_030425715.1 Bacteroidia bacterium
TAAAAGCATCCGCAGCAATGACATCTATTGGTAAATGAATTCGTGTATTTTTTTGTTTTGCCAAGTTTAAAATATCTTGTGCAACTTGTAATTTATCATCTTCAACAATAGAATCTCCAATTTTACCACCTTTTACTTTGATAAAGGTATAGGCCATTCCGCCACCAATAATAATATTATCTACTTTGTCGATTATATTTTCAATCACATCAATTTTTGAAGAAACTTTTGCACCACCAATAACTGCCGTAACTGGTTTTTGATTGTCTTTTAAAACTTTATTTAAACTCTCAATTTCTTGGGCCAATAACAAACCAAAACACTTATTTTCAGGAAAAAATTGTGCAATAATTGTAGTAGAAGCGTGCGCTCTATGCGCTGTGCCAAAAGCATCATTTACGTAAACATCTCCCAGTTTAGAAAGTTGTTCAGCAAAAGCAACATCTCCAGCTTTTTCTTCTTTGTGAAAACGCAAGTTTTCCAATAGCAAGACTTGACCATTTTGCAATTCTGCTACAGCTTTTTCTGCCTCTTCACCAACGCAATTGTTTACGAATTTTACTTGAACACCAATGGCATCGCTCACCGCAGCAACAATATGACTTAAAGAAAATTCGTCTTGCACACCATTTGGACGGCCTAAATGCGACATTAAGATCGCACTTCCACCATCTTCTAAAACTTTTAAAATGGTTGGTTTTGCAGCTAAAATTCGAGTATTATCAGTTACTTCAAATGCTTCATTTAACGGAACGTTAAAGTCTACTCTAATTAATGCTTTTTTATTTTTGAAATTGATGTCGTTTACAGTTTTCATAGGGAATTTTAAAAAAAATGAAGAGCAAATATAACAATTAATCAGTTGGTATTTTAGTGAAATACAGTAGAGTTCGAAACTTTAATATTATTTTATGAGATACTTAAAAATTGCATAATGCAATTGTCAAATTCGTTAAAAAGAAATGCTTTTTTTTAGTACTACAGCATCGCTTAACACAAAAGGCATGGGCATCATTTCTGTAGTTCTTGGGGTAATTAATTTCTGCAGCTTTAAAATTTCCTTATTTTCAAATAAATCATACGATGCTTCGAAAAATTCGAGCTGCGGGTTTTCGTCTTTTGGAATTTGAAAAGTAACATCCAAAAGTTGATCATCCTCAGTAAAAAAGTAACTCAAAATGTGTTTTTTATTTTCTGTGGTAAATAAAAATTCTGTATTTTTTTTAGGACTTAAATGCTCACCGTTAATGGTAATGGATTTAAAATGAAGCAAGTTTTTACTTTTTATTTCTATACGATTTACTTTTCGGTTGGGAACAATTTGAAAATGGATATTTCTATGATTACCTATAATACTATCTTTTAAAATATGGACATCTGGTTGTGCTAACGGTATGGTTTTTGTTTTTTGGTAATAAGTAAATCCTGTACCATATTTACTGGTGCTTGCTCTGCTAGAAAAAGTGCCTTTAGTTGGGTTTTTACCAAGGAATTGTTGGGTAAAAGCATCTAAATTTTGGTTATAGGTAGTCCAATAAGCTTGGTTGTCATCCATATCTAAAACATATAATATACTGTTTGGTTTTTTACTATCGGAATTGTAAGATGCCGTAAATGCTGCAGAAATCAACCCTAAAACAAACAACAAAAAAAACAAGTGGGAAAGCTTGCTAAGGTTTTTATAGGTTGCAAAAATGGGTAATAAAATGCCAAGAATTAATACAGTAATAATAGCACTAATAAATAGTATTTTTAGTCCCAAACCTATTGGGAATAGTTGGGCAAAAGGCGCAAAAATAAGTAGCACTGGGATTACTAAAAATGCGTAAAGTATTGTTTTTTTAGAAAGAGAATTTGTATTCAAAACTTCTATTCCTAAGATGACCAAAGCGATATAAACCGGAAGGATAAAAAAGCCTGCCCCAGGTAAATAAAATGCTATAGCGGCATTGATAAGTAACCAAATACTGATGGGTGCAATATACAAATTGGCTACGGTGTATTTTTTTACTTTGCTACGATAGAACCAAAAGCTTAGCCCAATACTCAAGGAGATAAACGCCATGATATAAAAATGCCCATTGTAAGTAAAACCATGTAAGATATCTTGGTAATTTGGATATACTTTTTGCAAGAGCAACCAAATAAAATAAGTGGCCAAAGCCGAAATAAATAATGAGAGCTTATTGGCTATAAATCCTTTGATAATTTCACGAGTGTTGAGTTTTTTATTTTTAAATCCAATAATTAAAAGTAAAACAAAGCCTAAAACAGCCATGATCCACATTGGTTTTACCCAATGAAAAGGGTAATTTATCAAACCAAATTCAGGAAAATTAAAAAAGACAAAATCTTCATTACTATGTAGATTATTTATATCTGCATTGGCAAAATAGCCAAGTAGTGGCACCAAATAATCGGCTTGGTGTTGTAAGGTTTTTTTATCTAATCTTTCGTAGCTATCTTGTGCCGTATGGTAATCAAAATGATCATCAATAAAAGCAAAATTATAGCCATCTATATTAGCGTCTTCTCTAAAAACAGTTAAATCTGTATCGTTTGGCAGCATTTTGTAAATGCTATACAAAAGCGAATTTCCAACAGGTTTTTTGGTATGGGTTTGGTTAAATGCTTGGATTAATTTTTTGTTGCCGCCATTGGTTTCCACCAATAAAAAACTAGAACCACCGCTTCCTCTCGCTTCAAAATTTAATACTAATTTCACCTCTTTTGCCCAAGGGTGATGGTTTACAAAAGCATTTGCGCCAAGTAAACCCAACTCTTCCGCATCAGAAATTAGAATAATAATATCATTTTTTGGCGTTTCCTTTTTGGCAAGAAAAGCTCGAATTCCCTCTAAAATAGTAACTACACCACTACCTGCATCGCTTGCACCAAGTGAGGAGTGTGGGGCAGAATCGTAATGCGAAAGTAGTAGTAAAGCACCTTCATTAGCACTCCCTTTAATTCTTGCTACAATATTTTGAGTTTTTGTCCCGGCACGCCATTTGGTATTTATGGCAACTTGCTTTTGTATTTCTACGGTTAAACCTAGTTTTTTAAGTTCATCTACAATATAATCTCTAACTACCCTGTGATTTTCACTACCAACATAATGCGGTTTTTGTGCAATAACTTTTAGCTGATCCAATGCATTTTGCATGGAAAATGCAGTAGAGTTGGTTTCATTATTTGAGATTTTCTTTGGTAGTAAAGAGGTAAAACTCCAGTAAATGGAAACAATAATTATGATAAAAGAAAGGGTAGCAGTATAGTTGTTTTTGGAAGACATTTTTAAATTCCTAATTAAGATGCCTTAAAGATAGTAAAATATGGCAGTGAGTAAGGACATAGAAAAAACACCTAATCTTTAATCATATTTAAACCTTCCCAAGTCATGTAGTCATCATTAAAAACTTGCTCGGCCATATCTTCACCAGCGTCAAATCTTTTTTCTTTAGGAATTGCAGTTGCTGTAGTATCAATTTTATTAATTAAAAATACTTGCCCAATAGAAATGGCAGAATGTTCGTTTGCAGAAAAAGTGTGGGTTTTGGTTAAATTAACATCCGCGTCCCAGCGAAACAAACTTGGGTACCATAAGTCTTTGTATTTTTGATAAGATACCGTTCTTTGAAATTTTGGGTTCTTGATTTTTAATCCCACTACCAATAAAATAGGTTTTACTACAAACGGAATACTTAATTTTCCTTTTTGTTCCATGTGTACAATGGCATAGGTTTCTTTACTAATGATTACGGTTCCTTCATCACGAATATAATCTATTTTACGTTTTGCTTTAAAATGTATGGTAACCATAGATTCACCGTTTAGCGATGTTTCTTCGCCAAAAGTATACTCGTATTTTTTAAAATGTTTGGGTTTTAAAAAATTGTCATCGTTATTGCGTAAATCTAAATTAATTACCGATTGTGGTCCACCAAAGTCCATATCAATATTGCCATCATAATCTTCTTCGTCAATTTCCTCTCCTTTTTTTAAGGCTTTCTTTTTTTCTTTAGCCGCTTTTTTTTCAATCCATTCACGCATGAATTGAAAGGATTGTGGGTTTTCCGCTTGACGGAATAAAACCAATTGATGCTGGTTTTTTAAGGTGTCTTTTGCTGCAGCGTAATAGGTTTTAAAAATGCCTTCGTCCTTTTTTATGGTTTGGTTGTTTTCAATAAATTTTTCTCTATAATAGGCCAAAGATTGGTAGGGGTCTTGTGCGTAATTTTTATCTAAATTTTCAATGGCTTTTTGAATGTATTCTAATGGAGAATAGCGACTTACAATAACCTCATCTAATATATTCTCTGCAGGACGTAATTGGATATTTATAGGATTTTTAATATTTAGAACAGGCACGTAGTAAGTGTTAAACCCCATAAAACTAATGGCTAAGGTATCTAATCTTTTAGATGGAGGAATGTAGAAATCAAAGGCACCTTCGTCATTTGAAGTGGTACCAATGGGGTGATTTTTTAAAGTAACCGTTGCAAAGGGTAAGGGTTCATTATTTTCAATATTGGTAATGGTACCTGTAATATAATTTTGTTCTTGTGCAAGTACAAAGGTTTGAAAAAATGCTACTATTAAAAAAAATGAAAATCTAATCTTAACCACTTTGTTATTTTTTACATTCGACGAATAAGTGTAGGTTATGTTACAAATACATAGATTTTAAATTACTCAATCATTTTTTACCAATAAAAAATAATCGTTTTCTAATTGTAAATAACCTTGGTCGTAAACATAGTGGTAAATATTCCCTGTTTTTGTGGTATAAATAGAAGTAAATAAGTTGAAATCAAAATTTTGTTGTAGGAGTTTTATTCGACTCACTTTAGTTTTGCCAGTAGTGTTTAGCTGTGACAAAATTCTGTAATTTTTTCTTAAATGATTATTGGTATTTCTAATTAGGTTTTTACTGTCTTTGTTTACTTTATTGTTGTAGGTATTTCTGCAATAATCGCTACAAAATTTTTTGTCACTTCTACCTTGAAATGGTTCGTTACATTCTAAGCATTGTTGGTTTGGCATACTTCTAATTTATAAGCTGTTTCTTTTTTAAACCCTATACATATTTAGCCACCAAAAATAACTGCTTCTGGAATTTTATAGGTTTCGTTACCTATATGAATAATATAAAGATCTGCATTTTTAGAGCTGCTAAATTTTCCAGGATCGGCATTACTTTCGTCATATCCTGTAGCTTTTCCATTATTAAAAAAAACAATTCTAGTTCTGCCATCAGATTTGGTAATGGTAACCATTGCAGTACCGTTGCCTTCGCGTTTTACACCAAAATCGCAATTTCCAACAGGTTGGCTACTGCTCATTTGGCATGGGATTTGCCCTGTTGCATGGTAATTGGTGCCAGCAACTTTGGCATCTGTATTTGAAGCTTGATTTTGAAAAGCACTAATAGCAATTTCTAAGTGGTAATTTGCTTTTTCACTTCTTCTAGCAGCACTGCGCATTAAGTAAACGCGAATTTTATAGTTACCGCTTTTTTGCAAAACGCCTTCATACATGTTTTCTGAAGTGGAGCCATTAAAAATAGCCACGTAATCTTCATTAGGTTCCATAATGTTAAAATAGTTGGCTCCATTGTCTGTTGCCATACTAACATTCATAGACTGCCCTTTTTTAACATTTAGAGTATAATCAATTATTTGCTCTCCGGTAATACTAGCCTGTATAGTAGTACTACTTTGCCCTTTTTTAAAATGTACTGCCTTGGTTTGTATATCTTGGGCGTATAAATTAGAAAGTGTAAATAAACTTGCAACCATATAAATACCAATTATTTTTAAAAAAGGACTAAATACAGAGTGCAATAACGAATTTGTAGCTTTAAGTTTCATAGTTTTTTGGATTAAGTGATATAGATATATAAATGTAGGAAAAAAATAATAGAAACATAAATAGGATACTAATCAAAAATTTAATTTCAAATAAATTACTCATATTAAATGTGTTAAGGTTTGCCTGCAATACTGACGAAATACGTTTATAAACGTTTACATTCAATTACATACGAAAGTAAACACTTTGTAACCGAGTAATATAAAGTGCCTGTCGCAACTTTGTACCCTCAATAAACATATTATAAACAAGTCTGCTACAACAGGCATAAAATTTAAAATCATGAATAACTTAAGAAACAAAGTACAGTTAATTGGTCATTTAGGTATGAGTCCAGAGGTTAAAACATTAGAATCTGGTAAAAAACTAGCTAAATTTTCTGTGGCAACGAATGAAACCTACAAAAATGCAAAAGGAGAAAAGATTACAGACACCCAATGGCATCAGGTAGTAGCATGGAATAAAACTGCGGAACTTGCAGAAATGTATTTGGAAAAAGGTAAAGAGATTGCCTTAGAAGGAAAGCTTACTACAAGAAGTTATGAAGATGCAAATGGAGCTAAAAAATATATTACCGAAATAGTATGCCATGAGTTACTTTTATTGGGAGCTAAGAATTAATAGTGATAAATAGGGCTGATAAAATATTTTTTGTCAGCCCTATTTAATTTCCATTTTACACATAAAAAAGATATATTTACGCTTTAGAGATGTCCTTGATAATAAATGTATAGACGTATAACTTTGGTGAAAATATATACCCTTATTTTGTTAACCTTTTTAGGATGTTTTTTTTCTACGGGTTTATATGCTCAAGAAAAAAAACCAAAAGTAGCATTGGTACTTAGCGGTGGTGGTGCAAAAGGAATTGCCCATATATCCACCTTGCAAAAGTTAGACTCTTTAGGTATTGTCCCAGATTTAATAATTGGCACCAGTATGGGTAGTGTAGTAGGAGGGTTGTATGCCATGGGTTATTCTGGAGATAGTATTGCCAACCTATCAATGCATACAGACTGGAATAAATTATTTGGTGGTGCTGTTAGTATCAAAGATGTTAGTAATGAAGAGAAAAGTGAATTTGGCAGATATTTAGCAAATTTTGAATTTATAGATAAAAAACCAAAACCTATTTTATCCTTTATTAACGACCAGAGCTTACGAGA
>JAUIAA010000112.1 GCA_030425715.1 Bacteroidia bacterium
ACTTGTAAAATCCTATTTAGGTTTTTATTGTACTGCCTTTTGTTTACCAAAGGATCGGTAACATTTGGTGTAGTAACTTCTAAAGAAAAATCTTCAGCTTCTCGATCTAGGTTGTGTTCTACATGGCGACTAATTCTTATGCATTCGCTTAGCGGAACTCCTGTATCTCCATCTACAACTACTAAAATACTATTTTCTGCACCTATATTCCAATCTATTAAAAATAAGGCTTCATTCTCGGCAATTGCCTCTTCTATCAGCTCCTGTACCCTTGTTTTATTCATTTTTTCGTATAAAAAGAGGGGACTTTCCGTCCCCTCCAAATCAAAATCGTCGTAAATTTCGATGCAAATATAGTAATTCCTTTGATAATGACAAAAATCATAATCTATTTAAAGTATATTTCTTAACTTTATAATCCACCTTAAAATTTGTTACTATGAAACGAATATTAGTTCCTATAGATTTTTCTAAAGAAGCAGAAAATGCTGCCAAGGCTGCGGCATCTATTGCAAAAAAAACTGGAAGTGAAATTTATCTCTTACACATGCTTGAACTCCCTGTTAGTACTATTGACCCTGCCGAAATGGGAGCCATAAGTAGAGAACCTCAAATTATTTACTTTATGCAACTGGCGCATAAACGTTTTGAGAAGTTTAAAAGCCTGCCTTTTTTTGAAGGAATAAAAGTAATTGAATCTGTTCAGTTTCAACAAACCTTTTCGGGAATTATTGACGAAAGTAAAAAACAAAATATTGATTTGATTGTTATGGGCTCTCAAGGTGCATCAGGCTTACAAGAGATGTTTATTGGATCAAATACTGAAAAAGTGGTTCGTAGATCGGATGTTCCTGTATTGGTAATCAAAAGTGATATTGAGGAATTTGTTGTGGATCAAATGGTCTTTGCCTCTGATTTTACCAAAGAAAACGAATATTCTTTTAAAAATGTACTAGAAATTGTAGATTTATTTGATGCAAAACTGCATTTACTATATGTAAATACCATTCATAATTTTAGTACCACAAAAGCAATAGAAGAGCGTATGGATCATTTTATTGAAAAATTTAATATGCCTCCTTATACCAAGGTAATTTACAATGATGTTTCTATTGAAAAAGGTATTTTAAGTTATGCTAGAGACATAGATGCTGATTTAATTGCCTTAAACACACATGGTAGAAGTGGTTTATCGCAGCTGTTTAATGGTAGTATTGGTTTAGAATTAACCAATCACGCTCTACGGCCAGTGATAACTTTTAAAATAAATAAAGACAATCATTAAGCATAAAAAAACTCTTGAAAATTTTCAAGAGTTTTTTGTACTTCTAACTTAATAGAATTTTTTAGACTTCTACCAATTCTGCATCTGGAGCATTGGTTTTAACCGAAGCAATTCCGTTTTCCATTCCTGCGGCAGAAGCATACATTTGGCTCGTACCAATTACTTGACCATTTGATGATTTGATATTAAAATAATCTTTTCCGCTTGACGATTGCAATCGTTCATACATGCTGTCGTCTTGTGAATTTTTTCTAACCGATTCAACACCATTTAAACAGCTAGCTTTAGCCTTATAACCTTGACTTGATAAAATGTTTTGTCCATTACTTGCTACAAGACGGAATCTAAACCCATCACTATTATCTGTGTAAATTTCAAATTTTGCCATTGATTTATATTTTTTATTGGATTATTTGGATAAATATAAAAAAATAATTTCACTTAATAGGCTAAGTTTGTCTGCCATATTTACCAACTGTTATGAAACTGTTAAGTTTTTGTAAACCAACCTGTTCTTTGGTTTTTCTTTAGAATTTAAACATAAATTTGCACTAAAATTAAAATGGAAGAAGTCATGCTAAAAAAACACATTGCAACACAAGAATTGGTAAATACGTTTTTACAAAAACTAGAGGAGAGAAAGAAAAATAGACAATGGCAACGTAGAAAAGTTGATTTGTGTAAACCAAGATTATAATCACAAAATATTGTGAATTTAGATTATACTGAACAATTATACGAGATTGTGTTTTGGCAACAAACAAATTATTACAAAACCTAAAATTACTTAATTCTTATTTTTTAAATATTCTGTACGTACCACTTTTGCCGTTTTATGATTGCCTTCATGATGCCATCCAGGAGGCATTACTATATACAGCAGTTTATTTTTTATTCCTGGGGCTTTTAGCACATCTTTAAACAATGCTATGATTTCACCAAAATAAACATCCATAAAATTACCTGAATTCATTTCGCGAGTAATACCATATTCAATTTTTACATTAGCATCTTCATTTTGAAAAGTACCAAAAACTTTATCCCAAATATTGAGTAAATTACAGAAATTCGTATCCATGTATAATGGGTTTCTAGCATGGTGCACTCTATGGTGTGATGGCGTTAGTATTATTTTATTCAAAAAACCTAGTCTTCCATCTTTTATTAAGTTTTCTCCAACATGTATAAAAGCACCATAAGTACCATCAATAAACATAATTAAAAAAAGTAATTCTGGTTTTACACCTAACAATATACATACCGTAGTTCTTATAGTATCGGCATAGGGTGCTTCTAAAAAAAAGTGGGCATGTGTTACGGATAAATTCATATTTTCTGGGGCATGATGGGTAGAATGCAAACACCAAAATAATCTAATTTTATGTCCAAAATAATGGTAAATAAAATGTCCAAATTCCCAAACTACATAGCCATATACAAACCAATACCAAGTATTTCCTGTTTGAAATGGTGCATATTTTTGAAACAAACCTATACAAAATGTTACCATAGCTATGGCAATAAATCTTCCTATAAACCTATTAAAGAGATAAATTAAAAAATTTACTTTATACACTTTTAGTTGCGGTTTTTTGTAAATAAGGCCTAAAATAAACTCAAGGAGCAACAACAAAGGTATAATAGGATAAATTAAAGAAACTACTCCATCATAAGTGGTAAAAATGCTATAATCTCCTGCTTGTAAAATCTCTAAAGCTTTAGAAACACCAAAAAAATTAAGCAATTCGTGGTAAAAAGTTTTCAATATTTCCATATAAAAAAATTTGCGACAAGGTACTAAATAAATCGAGGTTAATTTATAGTATCTGGCATAAAAAAAGCCTAACAAATATTTGCTAGGCTTCCAATTTACCAACTCAATTTAACAACCTCAAAATTATTTAAAAGTTTTGTGATTTAATAACATTATAGTTTTTGCAATCCTTTTCTGTTATTTTTTTCTGCCAAAACCAAGCTAATGGCATAACCGCCTCCTGGTGCACTTAATTGTTCCAATTTAGATTTATTAGTTACCAAAACTTTGCGAACAGTATAAGCTTGAGGATTGGTTTTATAATGCGCCTCTTTTGCATCGGCATAAATGGTTGCCACATAGATTTTGTTAGGTTCTAAAAAGTGGAATGAAATTTTAGATATTCTAGGAGTCGTGCCATTTATATTTCCTATAAACCAGTGTTCTGAGTTTTTATCTTTTCTGGCAATTGTAACATAAGCTCCTGGTTCTGCTTCTAAATATTTACTTATTTCCCAGTCTAAAGCCACATCTTTTATAAACTGAAAAGCATCTGGGAAGCGCTCGTAATTTTCGGGCAAATCTGCTGCCATTTGTAACGGACTATACATGGTAACATACAATGCCAGTTGGTTTGCAATAGTACTGTTTACATGCGAATGATTTTCTGGATTCAATTTACTCAAATCCATTTCAAAAATCCCTGGGGTATAATCCATCGGTCCTCCTTTTAACCTCGTAAATGGTAAAATGGTAACATGATTTGGCTTAGAGCCGCCAAAAGATTGGTATTCTGTACCTCGTGCAGATTCGTTACTAATTAAATTAGGGTAAGTTCTACTAATCCCTGTTGGTCTCACTGCCTCATGTGCATTGACCATTATTTTGTATTTAGCTGCTTTTTCTAAAGCATATTGGTAATGGTTTACTATCCATTGGTTGTAGTGATTTTCTCCTCTAGGCAAAATATCACCTACATAGCCGCTTTTTACTGCAGGATAATCATATTTATTCATAAACTGGTATGCAGTATCTAAATGCCTCTCATAATTTCGTACCGAAGAAGAGGTTTCATGGTGCATAATCATCGCAACTCCTTTACTTTTAGCATAATCTCGAATCTCTTCCACATCAAAATCAGGGTACGGTGTTACAAAATCGAAAACATCATCTTTTAAATGTCCAAACCAATCTTCCCAGCCAATATTCCAGCCTTCTACCAATACGCCATCAAAATTATTTTTAGCAGCAAAATCTATATATTCTTTTACATGTGCCGTTGTTGCTCCGTGTTTTCCATTTGGTTTTGCCTTGGAATAATCGGTTACTCCTAATTTTACAGTAGGAAAATCATTAGTATATGCCCAAGAACTTTTACCTGTAATCATTTCCCACCAAACGCCTATGTATTTCATAGGTTTTATCCAAGAAGTGTCTTCAATTTTACAAGGCTCATTTAAGTTTAAGGTAAGGTTTGAAGCTAAAATATCTCTTGCATCATCACTGGCAATTACCGTACGCCACGGGGTGGAAAACGGGGCTTGGATATAGCCTTTATCACCATTAGCATCAGGGGTTAACCACGATTCAAAAGTTAGTTTTTCTGTATCTAAATTTAAATGCATGCATGCATAATTTAACAGGGCTGCTTCATGTATGTTGATATAAATGCCATCTTCTGTTTTCATTTGTAACGAAGTTTGCACTCCTGTAGAAGAAAATGATTTTTGCGATAAATTTGCAGTACGCGATTTTTCCATCAATCCTTTTATTTCAGAAAGTTTTGATTTTGTATAATCATACTCTTGCGTATCATAGTCTCCAGGTATCCAAAACGCAGTATGATCTCCTGCCATGGCAAATTGTGTTTTTTCTTCTTTGATTACAAAATAAGTGAGGTTTTTCTGACTTGGAAATTCGTAACGAAACCCAAGTCCATCATCAAACAAACGAAAGCGCAGCACTAACTTTCTTTGCGACTTTTTTTGTAAAAGAGTTACTGCCATTTCGTTATAATGATTTCTTATGCTACTAGCTTCTCCCCAAACTGGTTGCCAAACTTCATCAAAACTAGCATTTTCAGTACCTATTATGGTAAAATCATCTACAAAAGAAAATTTATCTTCTTTTAATTCTAATCCTAATTTACTAGGTAAAACAATCGCTTTATCTTTATATTTTAACTGATAAATGGGAGTTCCTACTTTATTCAATGAAAAACTCAATTCAAATTCACCACCTGGCGATTTTAATTGCTGTGCGTTTGTAGTAAATGAAGCTCCCAATCCAATAACTAGAACCCAAATAATTATACTGTTTAATTTCATAATTTATATATTACCCGTAAATTTTAATTTATTAAAAGGCGCTTGGTAGTACTGCCCTTATTTGCGCTTATTTTTATTAAATATACCCCAGGATTCAATCCATCAATATTAAAAGACTTATCGGGATAAAAATTTCCTTTAAATTTTTTAATGGTTCTTCCTAAGTAATCATATATTTCAATTTCTGAAACGGTTTTATTTAATTTAAAGCTATGTTTTGCAGGATTAGGGTATAATATGAAACCATCCTCTGCAATAACATGTTCCTCTACTGGCAATGGATCTTGTAATCTTTTTGTAGAATACAATCTATATTCTCCAGGCTGTAAACTAATCATAGTGTTTACATTATTTACTTGAAGTTCAGTATCTGTATAATATTCATACCAAGTTCCTGTTTTGGTAAACGTTGGGTTGATACTTTTTGTAGTAACATCAAAATTACCCAATACTACAACATCCATTTCTGCATCACGCAATACAATACTTTTGGTCAAACCTTCCACATCTAAGGTATAATCAGCAGTTTGAAAAGCTTGGTATTTCTTTTTAAAAGCAATTAAGGTTGCCCAAACGTCGTAAATTTTCTTGCGATTTGGATTGTTTAAATAATCCCAACGCACAGGTTTTCTTCCTGTTCTTCCATTTTCGTCAATACTAACATCATAGCCCAGTTCACCAAATTGCCAAATCATTTTTGGACCAGGAATGGTAAATAAAAAGTTACCTGCTAGTTCTTCACGAGCTAGAGCTGTATTAACATCCTTAACATTATAGCTTCCACTACTATTGCCATATTGTATATTTTTATACATCAAGCGTTCCTCATCATGGCTCTCCATATACCCCATTACATTGGCTTTGCTCCAACCTCTTTCTTGGTAAGATATCCATGAAATATCTGCTTCACTTGCATAACCCATGGTGTTCTGGTTGTAATTGTGATTGCTGTTTCCCCAAATTAAAAAACAGTATTCCGCTAATTCTTTCTCTTCAGAATTCTCTGCAAAATGTTCTAAAATTTGAATGGTATTTGGTTTAAGCGACCAAATATAATCTCCATAATCTTTTAAAATCGCAATTCTAGCAGCATCGTATTGTCCCCAGGCATTGGTATTTCCTAAAGTGTTATTTTGGGTAAATCCCTTTGACAAATCATATCTAAATCCATCAATTTTAAATTCATCTAACCAATAGGCTAAAGTTTGCTTCACATAGGTTTTGGTGTATGCACTTTCGTGGTTAAAATCGAACCCAACATTATAATCGTGCTTCGCAATTGGATTTAACCATGGATTATCTGCCGAAGGTCTGGAATTGATTTCATCCCAATACAATTGTGCAAGCGGACTCTGACTAAATGCGTGGTTGTATACCACATCTAAAATCACAGCCATGCCTCGTTTATGGCATTCATCTACAAACTTTTTTAAATCATTTTTTGTACCGTAAGCTTTGTCTTGTGCTCCATGAAAGGAGGGATTGTAGCCCCAGCTATCATTGCCTTCAAACTCACTTATTGGCATTAATTCAATACCGTTTACTCCAAGCATTTCTAAGTAATCCAAATGCTCCATGGCACTTTTTAAATCTCCAATATCATCGGTGTTTACCACTTCAAAATCACGTAACAACATTTCATAAACAATTAAATTATTTTGGTT
>JAUIAA010000113.1 GCA_030425715.1 Bacteroidia bacterium
TCTGCCGATAGCTCGGTAAATGAATTGGAATTGGATAAAAATCAAGTTGGCGATGTAGGTAGAAATAATATTTTGATTAGTGCTTTGGGTGGGATTTCTTTAAAAGCACCAAAAAGCAAGTATAAATTAACTGCAATGCACATTCAAAACGGTATTTCTACTGCAGGATATTTAGAACAACAAATTGTTTTTACAGATGCGGTTACCGTTTTTAAAGATAATTTAGAGTACAAACAAAGCCAAATTACCAATGGTTTGCTAACGGGTAAGCATTCTAATGAAGATGCTACTTGGGTTACCGAATGGAAAGTATCTCCAACCTACTCTTTAATTGAAGATAAAGACGTAAGGGTAACTCCTTTTAAATACGATGAAGATACCGATATTTACAGTATTAGTCCAAGTTCGGCAGGAAATCCATCCAGAATCTGGCGTACATTAGAAGAGATCAATATGGTTGGAAAAGCAGATGTTACTAGAAAACACAGCTTGTTTCAAAAAAATGCTAAACTGTTATTTGGTGGAATTTATACTTACAAACAAAGAGATTTTAGTATTGATACCTACCGTTTAAGAATTCAAGGGCATGCGGGTCAGGAATTTAATGGTATGGCAGATGCCCTTTTAGAGTCGCAAAACCTTTGGTCGGTAAATACCAAAAGAGGTACTTATGTCGAAGGAAATTACGAACCTGCAAATACCTATGATGCCATGCAAACGATTGCGGCAGCTTATGTTTCTGAAGAATTTCAAATTACAGATAAATTGAAATCGATTATTGGATTGCGTTTTGAAAAATTTGATATGTATTATACAGGGCAGAATAATTTTGGGGATGTTATTTACGATAATCAAAAAATCATGGATAAAGCAGATCTCTTTCCATCGGCAAATTTTATTTATGCGCTAACGGAACAGCAAAATTTACGGATGTCTTATGCCAGAACAACGGCAAGGCCATCGTTTAAAGAAGCATCTATTACACAAATATTCGATCCACTATCCAGTACTACTTTTATTGGTAATATTGATTTACAACCCACTTATATAGACAATATTGATTTGCGTTTTGAAAAATTTGGAGAGCAATCTCAAATGTATGCTATAAGTGCGTTTTACAAAAATTTTAAAGACCCAATTGAGTTAACTTATTTCTTGTCGGCTACAGACCAATTTACACCACAAAATTTAGGCGCTGCAAAAGTGTACGGTTTAGAATTAGAGTTGCGTAAGAATTTTGGATTTATTACAAGTAGTTTAGAAAATTTGAGTCTTTCTTTTAATACTTCATTAATCCATTCTGAATTAGAAATGGGAGCAGCGGAATTAGAGGCTAGAAGACTTAGTTTACGCGATGGTGAAAAACTAGAAACGACTAGAGAATTACAAGGTCAGTCCCCTTATTTAATTAATATTGGATTGAATTATGCAAAAGAAGGATTCCAAGCAGGCTTCTTTTATAATGCACAAGGTAAAACCTTACAAGTAGTTGGTTCAGGAGCAATTCCTGATGTGTTTACCATGCCTTTCCACAGTCTAGATTTTAATCTAAATAAATCATTTGGTAAAGAAGGGAGTTCAAATATCAACTTTAGAGTGCAAAATATTTTGGGTGAAAGCAGAGAAAGTTTATACCAATCTTACAAAGCGGCAGACCAAATATTTTCAAAATTTAACCCAGGGAGAGGGTTTACCGTAGGTTATACTCATAAATTTTAAACAAAAAATAATTTTACTTTTTAAAAAGCTGTTCTTTTTAGAGCAGCTTTTTTTGTTAACTTTCAGGTAACTTTGATATTAACAAACACGAATGATGCAAAAAATCAACATACAGAACATCTTATTTTTAGATATTGAAACGGTTCCTGAAAATTACTCTTTCGAGGAGTTGACAATGGAAAAACAAGAATTGTTTGCCAATAAAACCCAATACCAAAGAAAGGAAGATTATAGCCCTGAAGAATTTTATCACCGTGCTGGAATTTGGGCAGAGTTTGGAAAAATTGTATGTATTTCAGTTGGTTTTTTTGATTCATTTTCAAAAGAAAGATCTTTTCGGTTAAAATCTTTTTACAGCTTTGACGAAGTGCAGATTCTTAACGATTTTAAAACCTTAATTGATAAGTATTTTAACCTGCCACAACATTTACTCTGTGGACATAATGCCAAAGAATTTGATTTTCCATATATCGCAAGAAGGATGATTATTAACGGTATAGAATTACCAGAAAAATTAAATTTATTTGGCAAAAAACCTTGGGAGGTAGCACATTTGGATACCTTAGAAATGTGGAAATTTGGCGACTACAAACATTATACCTCTTTAAGTTTACTTACCAATATTTTAGGCATTGACTCTCCAAAAGAAGATATTGACGGTAGCCAAGTTGCCAAGGTTTTTTATGAAGAAAAAGATGTAAAACGAATAGCAAACTACTGCGAAAATGATACCCTAGCTGTTGCCCAAATATACCTGCGATTTATGGGACAAAAACTATTGGAAAAGGAAGAGATTTTTAAAGTAGTTTAAAGGTGTTTTTTGATATATTTGTTGGGCAATAAAAAAATAATGCTATGAAAAAAATAATTCTGGTAACCTGCCTAACTTTGGTGAGTTTTTCGTTTTCTTATGCCCAAAAAGTGCAGTACGGAGTAAAAGGAGGTTTAAATTTAGCTAGCTTGTATGGGGCAGATTATCAAGACCATGAATACAATACCTATTACCATATAGGAGGAATGGCAGAATTACCAATTACCGAAAAATTTTCTGTACAACCCGAACTATTGTATTCGGTACAAGGCTCTAAAGGAGATTTGATTTTAATTTCTCTTCACAATATGGCAGTGCCTTATCCTGGGTACATATCGCCAAAGGTTACTTTTGATATAAAATCACAGTATTTAAATATTCCAGTAATGGCAAAATACGATGTATTTAAGGGGGTAGATTTGGAGTTTGGGCCTCAATTGGGATTTTTATTGGCTGCCGAACAAAAAACCAAATATAGTGGAGATACTGGGACAACGATTTTGACTGAGGATATAAAAGATGACATGAATAAAGTAGATTTTGGATTGAATTTTGGGTTGAGTTATACCATTGGTAATGCCATAAATTTAGGTGCTAGATACAATTTAGGATTGTCAAAAGTTTATGATACCAATTATTTTGAAGAAGAAAAAAATAGTGTTTTCCAGTTTTCGGTAGGATACTTCTTTTAATTTATGGATATAAAGACCTACAAGGGAAAAGGGATTTAATCTTATAGAATTTTATAGACTATATTTAATATAATTCTTGGGTTTGGTATTGAGATTATGACTTATTTAATAATTCTTGAATATTAATTCCTTCAGACATAGGAAACTCCTCTAGCAAACGCCCTTTTTTGTCTAGCACAATAGTATTTGGAAAGCGATTAATCTTCATTTTACGCTGAAAATTATATCCATTTGGCACCAAATTAAAATTCGAGTTTGAAATATTAAATCCCTTTTTAATCTGTTGTTTTGAGGCATCGAATATAATGATTGCGGCTATCTCTGATTGTCTCTGTGTTGCATTGATTTTTTGATCTATTTCTTCTATTTCATGCTTCTTAAATCTAAAAGTATCCGCATCCATTTCAAATCTTAAAATAACCATTTTGCCTCTTAAATCTTTTAATTTTATAGTTTTTCCATCAATAGTTTTGAATACTAGTTCTGGATAATATGCACCTTCTTCTACATAATTATTTTCCTCCAAAGAGCTTGTGTTATCAGGGTTATAATAATACTTTATGATGTTACCTTCATTATCATAAACTCTCTCTAAGGGTAGATTAGGGTTTTGTTCCACTAATTTATTTAATTCCTTTTGACTTATTTTCTTACCAGTTTTTTTATTATATAATTTATCAATACTGAATTCGGTATCTACTCTTACTCTTTCATGTTGAATACCAACTTGCTGTTGTGCAAGTAGTTGTAAATTGACAATAAATAGTAGTATTAGTAATGCTTTTTTTCTCATAATTCTCTATGTACGAATTTGTTTTTAGTGATTATTTTCAACTTACTAAAATAGTTTTTTTTACTATGTTATTCCATTTTCATCGAAAGCTCTAACCAGCGTTCTTCTTTTGATTCTAAATCTTCTATTATTTTTTGCAGCTCTATTGAAGTTTCTTCTATCTTTTCAGGAGCAACCTCACCATTAGAAAATAGATGTTCTATACGCTCTTTTTTAAGTAATAAATTAGCAATGTCTTTTTCTAATTTGCCAAATTCACGGTTCTCGTTAAAATTTAAACCTTGATTAACAGATGTTTTGCGCGTATCTACTTTTTTTTCTACCGTTTTGGTATCTGGCTCTTTAGAATCTTCATAACTTCTATAATCAGAATAGTTTCCAGGGAAATCCATAACCTCTCCTGCCCCTTCAAAAACAAACAAATGATCTACAATTTTATCCATAAAATAACGATCATGCGATACTACCATAAGGTTACCAGGATAATCCAATAAAAAGTCTTCTAACACTTGTAGGGTTACAATATCCAAATCATTGGTAGGTTCATCTAAAATTAAAAAATTAGGATTTTGTATTAAAACGGTACATAAAAACAAACGCTTTAACTCACCACCCGATAGCTTTTCCACAAAATCGTGTTGTTTTTTTCTGCTAAACAAAAACTTTTCTAAAAGTTGACCGGCACTAATTTTTCTACCCTTGGTAAGGGGAATAAATTCACCAAATTCTTTGATTACTTCAATTACTTTTTGGCCTTCTTTTACCACAATTCCAGCCTGCGTATAATAGCCAAATTTAACCGTTTCGCCAATCACCACCTTACCAGAATCTACAGGAACTGAGCCTGTAAGCATGTTTAAAAAAGTAGATTTACCAGTACCGTTTTTACCTATGATTCCAATGCGTTCCCCCCGCTTAAAAATATATTCAAAACGATTTAAAATTACTTTTTCATCAAAAGATTTAGAAATATTATGCAGCTCCACAATTTTACTGCCTAGACGCTCCATATTAATTTCTAGTTCCACTTTATGGTCAACCCTACGTTGGGATGCTTTTTCCTTAATTTGGTAAAAATCATCAATTCTAGATTTAGACTTGGTAGTTCGTGCTTTGGGTTGGCGTCGCATCCAGTCTAGTTCTTTTTTAAACAGGTTTTTAGCTTTGTCTACCGTTACCTGTTCTAGGGCAATTCGTTCTTCTTTTTTTTGCAAGAAATAGGAGTAATTACCTTTGTATCGATAAATTTTTCCTTGGTCTAATTCAATAATATCATTACAAACTCTTTCTAAAAAATAACGATCATGCGTTACCATAAAAAGCGTCATTTTTTCTTTGTGGAGGTAATTTTCTAACCATTCAATCATTTCTAAATCTAAATGATTAGTAGGCTCATCTAATATCAATAAATCAGGCTTATGAATTAGAATAATCGCCAAAGAAAGCCGTTTTCTTTGTCCTCCAGAAAGAGAAGAAATTTTAACGTCTAAATTATCGAGCTTTAATTTAAAAAGAATTTGCTTGTATTGGGTTTCAAAATCCCAAGCGTTGTGGTGTTCCATCAAATCAAATGCTTTTTGATAAGCATCACCATCTTCTGGGTTTTTTAAGGCTTTTTCGTAAAGCTCAATTACTTTTAAAGTTTCATTATCTGAGGAAAAAATAGCCTGTTCAATACTTAAATTTTCATCCAAACTATCCTTTTGCGATAAGTAGGATATTTTTAAACCATTGCGAGAAACAATTTGCCCTTCATCAGGTGTGTCTTCGCCAGCAATAATATTTAAAAGCGTGGTTTTTCCGGTGCCGTTTTTGGCAACCAGGGCAATTTTTTGATCTTTATTAATTCCGAAAGAGATTCCTTCAAACAAGACTCTTTCTCCATAAAATTTCGCAATATTTTCAACAGATAGATAATTCACAAAAATAATTTTTTGCAAATTAATTTAAAATAACCGAAACGAATTGTAAATAGGAGTTAAAAAGCGAACTTAATTTTGCGCCACCTTAAACTCTGGTTTAAAATCTTTTTGAAACTGTTCCCATAGTTCAGGGGTATTAACCGTTTTATAGGTATCGCCTAAAAATAATTTCAAGTATAACTCTAGTTGGTTTGGAGCTTGGTAACCCTTTATTGGGACTAAAAAATTACCCTGTTCATCCATAAAAACGATAGTAGGATAAGCTGTAACTCCCATCGCACCAGTAAATTCATGACTGCTATTTCTGCCAGAAGTAGACGATTTGTAATTTGGATTGGCATACTCCTGACCTTTGTACGAAAACTTATCATTGCCTTCGGCATTGAATTTTACGGCGTAGTAATGTTCATTAACAAAGGCGGCAACATCAGGGTTTTGAAAGGTGTTTTTGTCTAAATATTTACAAGGACCACACCAGTTGGTGTACACGTCCATCATTATTTTTTTAGGATTTTTTGCTTGCGCATTTAAGGCCTCTTCAAAACTCATCCAATTGATTTTTTGGGCAAAACCATTTGCTGTAAAAACCAATATTAACACTATAAATCCAAATTTTTTCATATTCACAATTCACAATTCACAATTCACTATCTACTAATAACCAATAACTAAAGACTACTTACTATCGCACACCGTGCATTAATTTCTTTAAAAGTGGGTTTAACAAAATAGAAATAAATCCAACGCCTATTGGCACTAAGGTAAAAATAAGGAAAAAAGTACTTAACGAATATTGCTCTGAAATTTTATCAATCATTCCTC
The DNA here is from genome assembly GCA_030425715.1 of Bacteroidia bacterium. Lineage (GTDB taxonomy): Bacteria > Bacteroidota > Bacteroidia > Flavobacteriales > Flavobacteriaceae > Lutimonas. The sequence continues at coordinate 6,760 of JAUIAA010000113.1, forward strand.
CCATGGTTCCTGCGGCTTTTTGGCCAATAGCAATGGCCAGATACCAAATACCAAACATAAATCCTATCATTCTTGCTGGCACCAATTTACTCAAATAAGAGAGTCCTACTGGCGACAAACAGAGTTCACCC
>JAUIAA010000114.1 GCA_030425715.1 Bacteroidia bacterium
TTCAAATTTTGCAATAGATTTTGAAGGTATTCCTAATAACGGAACCATAACTGTCAACCTTAGTTTCTCTAGTGCATCAGTGACGATGGCAGAAGAAAATAAGCATTGGAATTTAATTGGGAATCCTTACCCATCGGCAATAGATATAGAAGCCTTATATAATCATGCCAATAATGCAAATGTTTTAACTGGTTCTTTTTATTTCTGGACACATCAAACAACGTATAACTCAGAAGAAAATGGAAAATATAGTGCAGACGATTATGCTATCTATACGGTAGGAACCGGTGGAGTTGCGGCGGTACCAAATGGTACAGTTCCTAATGGTTATATTTCTAGCGGACAAGGATTTTTTGTAGAAGCACTTCAAGCTGGAAATATAGAATGGAACAACAGTATAAGAGTAAACAACCAAAATAATTTATTTTTTAAATCTACAGAAAAAAACAAATCAAATCTGGAGGAAAAAGATAGAATTTGGTTGAATTTAAGCAATGAAAATGGAGCATTTAGTCAAATACTAATTGGTTTTTTACCTGAATCTAGTAAAAATTATACACCAAAATTTGACGGAATTAGAATGGAAGGAAGTAATTTTTTATCGTTTTACTCTTTTAAAAATGACAAAAAATTAGCAATACAAGGAGCAACAGCATTACAAGGCACAGAAACAATTCCGCTAGGATTTCATTCCAAAATAAACGAAAGTACCATTTTAAAAGTTGCAATAGATAAACTAGAAGGAGGCTTAAAAGAAAAACCTATTTACCTGTTTGATGCAAAAACCAATGCGTTTCATGATTTAAGTAAAAGCAGTTACGAATTTACTTTAGAAAAAGAAGGGATTTACAACAATCGATTTAGCTTACACTTTACTACTGCTGCTTTAAATTTTGAACAAGTACAACACCAAAAAGAGGGCTTGCTGGTAACTAAAAATTCAGATGAAATAATTATCAGCACCTTCAAGCATACTTCAATAAAAGGGCTAAAAATTTTCGATTTATTGGGTAGAACAGTTTTCTCATCAAATCATGCTAATACAGAAGTAAAATTATATAAATCTCAAATACAAGCGAATACAATTTATATAGTTCAGGCAAAATTAGAAAATGGTAAAACAATTCGTAAAAAAGTATTTTTATAGCAAAAAAAAACCTGTTTGAATAAACAAACAGGTTTATGATATATTACTTACCTTATTAACTTATCATTTTTATCATAAAACTGATATTTTAAATATGGAAAAGCATCTCTAGGTATAATTTTAATCCACTTTTTGTATTTCAAAAACCATTTCATCTGAATGGATTTAAGCCCTTTTGTTAAATGCGAAGCGATAAAAGTATGTACGTGTAAAGTTACACCTTCTTCGTTTTTCAACATTATTTTGTCTAGTTCGGCTTCAATCTTATCAATTAAAACAATTGGCGCTTCTACTTCGCCACCTTTGTTTGGGTTTTCTTCTTTAGTTTTGATATTGCGTTCTGGTCTAACTCTTTGACGCGTAATTTGAACCAGACCGAATTTACTTGGGGGCAAAACTTTATGTTTTGTCCGATGTGATTTCATTTCATTTCGCAAGTAATCGTACAATTTTTTACGGTGCTCTGCGGTGTGCATATCAATAAAATCAACAACAATAATTCCGCCCATATCTCTTAGTTCTAATTGTCTTGCTATTTCTGCTGCAGCAATTAAATTAACCTCAAGGGCTGTATCGGCTTGCGAGTTTGCCTTGTTTGAACGATTACCACTATTTACATCAATTACGTGTAAAGCTTCGGTATGTTCAATAACCAAATAAGCTCCTTTTTTCATAGAAACTGTTTTGCCAAACGCGGCTTTTATTTGCTTTTCGATACCATAATGATCAAAGATTGGAATTCTTGATTTGTAATATTTTGCAATTGACTTTTTCTCAGGAGCAATTCTTTCTAAATATTCTAGAATTTCTTGGTGTAAAGATTCGTCGTTACACACAATACTAGTAAAAGAGTCGTTAAAAATATCACGTAAAATAGAGGAAGCTCTATTCAATTCAGAAAGCACTTTTTGCGGTGCTTTTGCATTGGGTAATTGTTTACACATATTAACCCATCTTTGCAATGAATTTTGTAAATCTCTATCTAATTCTGCAACTTTAATATCTTGTGCAACCGTTCTTAAAATAACTCCAAAACCTTTGGGTTTGATACTCTGTGCCAGTCTTTTCAATCTTTCTTTTTCGGCAGTACTTGTAATTTTTTGCGATACCGATACACGATCGGAAAATGGCACTAAAACCAAATATCTTCCTGCTATAGAAAGCTCTGAACTAATACGTGGGCCTTTGGTAGAAATTGGTTCTTTTACTACTTGAACCAACAAATTTTGACCCGCTTTGATTGCGTCATCAATTTTTCCGTTCTTGTCTATATCCTTTTCAGTACGGAAATCTTTTAAAGTGAATTCTTTTTGTTTACCTGTGCTTGCTTGTCGAATAAATTTGTTTAACGATGCTAATTGTGGACCTAAATCGTGGTAGTGCAAAAAAGCATCTTTTTCGCTTCCTACATTTACAAATGATGCATTAAGTCCAGTTAATGTTTTTTTTACTTTAGCTAAAAATATATCTCCAACGGAGAAATTATTGTCTAAAGTTTCATTGTGTAATTCAACAAGTTTTCCATCTTTTAATAAGGCAAAATCTATATCAGAGGAATTCGACCTAATAATTAATTCTGTTTTCACTCTGTCATGTTTTTATACCTATATGTACACTATTATGCATACATGTATAGATAGATTAATAATATATTTCACAGGTTATTATTTTTAATAACCAACAAAATTTGCCTTAGGGCAAATTTCTATTTCAATGAACTTACGAAACGTTTTTAAAAAGATAAAATAAATAGGTGATTGCTCACCTATTTATAATTATTTTTTCTTCTTATGTCTGTTTTGTCTACTTCTTTTCTTACGCTTATGCGTTGAAATTTTACTGCGTTTTCTTTTTTTACCACTTGGCATAATAAACTGTATTTCTTGTTATAATTATTTTACAGGTACATTTTTCTTAACACTCTCTACAAATACTTTTGCAGGTTTAAATGCAGGAATATGGTGAGCTGGTATTTTTATTGTTGTGTTTTTTGAAATATTTCTACCTGTTTTTTCTGCTCTTTGCTTTACTATAAAACTTCCAAAACCTCTTAAATAAACGTTGTTTCCTTGATTTAATGAATTTTTTACCTCAGCCATTAAATCTTCAACTACTCTTAAAACATCACCTTTTTCAATGCCAGATTTTTCTGAAATATTGGCAACAATTTCTGCTTTTGTCATTTTTATTTATTTATAAGTTATTAAATCTCTATTTGAGGGGGCAAATATAATACAATTAATCAATTTCAGAAAGCTAAATCATTAAAATTTAATTAGATAAAATTATTGTACTATTGCAAAATGCAAAAAAATAAGCACATATCTAACCGTTTAATAACGTGGTATTTAAGAAATAAACGGGACTTGCCTTGGCGTGAAAATAAAAACCCTTACTCCGTTTGGTTGTCCGAAATTATTTTGCAACAAACTAAAATAGCGCAAGGCACCTCTTATTACCTAAAATTTTTGAGCACATTTCCTACTATAAATCACCTTGCAAATGCCAAAGAAGCAACCGTTTTAAAACTTTGGCAAGGCCTAGGATATTACAGTAGAGCAAGAAATTTACATTTTTCGGCAAAAAAGATAATGACCGATTATGCCGGAGAATTTCCAAAAAACTACAAAACACTTTTAACACTTAAAGGTGTTGGAGATTATACCGCATCGGCAATTACTTCTATTTGTTACAACCAAGCACATGCCACCGTTGACGGGAATGTGTATAGGGTGCTTTCACGAATTTTTGGCATAGCTACTCCTATAAACTCCGCTAAAGGAGCTAAAGAATTTAAAAATCTTGCCCAAGAATTACTAAGTTTAGAAGATCCTGGAACACATAACCAAGCCCTAATGGAATTTGGAGCATTAGTTTGCAAGCCTAAGAATCCAGATTGTATAAATTGTATTTTTAATACCCAGTGTATTGCTTTTTCAAAAAAATTAGTAAACACACTTCCCGTAAAGGAAAAGAAATTAAAAGTTAAAAATAGATATTTTAACTTTTTAGTATTCAATATCAATAACGAAAGGACATTTGTTGAGCAAAGAAAACAAAAAGGAATTTGGCAAAACTTATTTCAGTTTCCTTTAATCGAATCTGAACAGTTATTAGAGCAGGAACAAGTATTAAAGTCAGAATTATTTCAATCTTTTATTTTAAAAAATAATTTTGATATTAGTCTTTTTAATCCTACCCCAATTCTACACAAACTAACCCATCAAAATTTATATACTAATTTTTGGATTATCGATACTGATCACCACCTGAAAGAGAATATTTTATGGCGTGACCTTAAAAACTTTGCCCTACCCACTTTAATACAAAACTTTGTAGACAACTATAAGAAAAGAAATTGATTTTTGTACTATCTTTGCTTATTAAAACGAATTATTTATGGCAAATTCATTAAACAAAGCTATGCTTATTGGTCATCTTGGTGATGCCGTAAAAATGCACTATTTTGAAGGTGGAAATTCACTTGGAAGATTCCCGGTAGCTACCAACGAAAGTTACACAAACAAACAAACTGGCGAAAAAATTACCACCACCGAGTGGCACAATGTGGTAGTTAGAAATAAGCTTGCCGAAATTTGCGAAAAATATTTAAGCAAAGGTGATCGTGTTTATGTAGAAGGTAGAATCAAGACCAGACAATGGGAACAAGATGGCGTTAAAAGATATTCTACAGAAATTCATGCAGTAGATATGACCTTTTTGACTATAAAAAATGAATTAAAGGATACTGCAGTGGTTAAGCCGAATACCACCGCACAAACCAATGAATCTACTCCTAATGAAGAGGATGATTTACCGTTTTAATATACATATTGTTTTTAATTAAATATATATTCTTTGGATCCTGAACCCATAAGTAACTCACTTAATACTTTTGATTGGCCTTTTGCCTTGAGTATTGTTGCATTGGTAATTTTACTACTTCTATCTGCATTGATATCGGGAAGTGAAATTGCATTTTTTTCTTTAACTAAACCAGACCTGGACAAGAAGGATAACAATAAATCTAATTTAGATATTATTAAACAACTGCTAGAAAGACCCAAAAAACTTTTGGCAACCATACTCATTTCCAATAATTTTATCAATATACTATTTGTACTGTTATTTGCCTATGTTGGAAATGCGCTTTTTGAAAATATAACCTCTGTTTTGATTAAATTTTTGATTGAAATTGTCTTAGTTACTTTTTTACTTTTACTTTTTGGAGAAGTACTACCAAAAGTATACGCTACAAGAAATGCATTTACCTTTGCAAATTTTATGGCAAAGCCCATGACTTTTTTAAACTCCTTTCTATCTTTTTTAAGCATGCCCTTATTGCGTTTAACCAAAGTAGTTGAAAAAAGCATCAATAAAAAGCAATCAGATTTTTCGGTAGAAGTATTATCGCAAGCTTTAGAATTAACCTCTAAAACAGCCACGACAAAAGCCGAAAAAAAAATATTGCAAGGTATTGTGAATTTTGGCAATACCGATACCTCGCAAGTAATGTGCCCCAGAATTGATATTTTTGCACTTTCGGCAGAAGAAGATTTTAAAACTGTGATTGAAAAAATCCTTAAAAAAGGACATTCAAGAATACCAGTTTATGAAGATAATATTGATAATATTATAGGTGTATTATACACTAAAGATTTGATTCCGCATATTCAAAAAAAATCATTTGCTTGGAAAAAAATTATTCGAGAAGCCTTTTTTATTCCTGAAAATAAAAAATTAGACGACTTGTTAAAAGAATTTCAAGAAATGAAAAACCATTTGGCTATAGTTGTTGATGAGTACGGAGGAACTTCTGGGCTGATAACCTTAGAAGATATCATTGAAGAAATTGTTGGTGATATTTCTGATGAGTTTGACAATATAGATCTATCCTACTCTATATTAGATGATTACAATTATGTTTTTGAAGGTAAAACAGCATTGAAAGATTTTTATAAAGTTTTACAAACAGACGGCACTGTATTTGAAGAAAACAAATTTGAAGCCGAAACTTTAGCTGGATTTGTATTAGAAATTACAGGAAAATTTCCAAAAAAAGATATGGTAATCTCTTTTCAAGATTATAAATTTACCATCGAAGCATTAGATAAAAAAAGAATCAAACAAATAAAAATAACATTACCAAAGACCGTAAAATGATGTTTTTAAAAAAAATTATGATGCATAAATCTATCCTATTTATTGCCATTAGCGTTTTATTTGTGGCATGCAAAGAAGATGTATTGCCAAAACCAAAAGCACAATTGCGATTGGAATATGAAAATCCAGAATACAAGGTAACCAAATTGGATTGCCCTTACCATTTTGAAATTTCAAACCATTCGGTTGCAAGTACAAATAACAAATGTTGGATGAATATTAGTTATCCAGAATTAAATGCACAAGTAAATTTAACCTACAGGCCCATTGAAAATAATTTAAAAGAACTCTTTATTGAAGCCGAAAAACTAACTTTTAACCATGCTATCAAAGCAGATGGAATTAGTTCTGTACCTTTTGTAAATAAAGAAAAGAATTTATATGGTGCTATATATGAGGTAACTGGAAATGCTGCCTCACCTATACAATTTCATATTACCGATAGTACCAAAAACTTTATAACTGGGGCGGTATATTTTAATGTACAACCCAACTATGATTCTATTGCACCGGCAATTGCTTACCTGCAAAAAGACATCCAACATTTG
>JAUIAA010000115.1 GCA_030425715.1 Bacteroidia bacterium
ATAATTATGAGGATCATTTCCTTTTTTCGGTAGGTGATAAAAACCTAAAGGCTACAGGTACCGTTGTAGACCCCGATTTTTTAAAAATATTCACCTTTCCATTATTAGAAGGCGAAAAAACATCGGTGTTGAACGATGTCAATTCAGTAATCATTACCCAAAATCTAGCAAAAAGACTGTTCGGAGATGAACCATGTGTTGGAAAAACGGTAAAGATTAATAATTCGGACAGCTTTCTTATCACGGGCATATTGAAGGAGCTACCCAAAAATTCTGAATTCAATTTTGACTTTTTGGTGCCCTGGGCGTATCTCGATCAATTGGGATGGAACGACAAGAACTGGGGTAACAATTCCGTAGCAACCTATGTAATGCTCAAACCCAATACGGACTATGCTTCCTTTTCCTTCAAAATAAAAAACCTACGAGAGGCATATGATAAGGAGTCTCCCAATATGATTACCTATTTATATCCCTTTACACGTACCTACCTCTATTCAAAGTTCGAGAACGGAGTCGAAGTTGGTGGTAAAATAGACTTGATCCGATTGTTTGGTATCATTGCTGCCATTATTCTGGTAATTGCCTGCATTAACTTTATGAATTTGAGTACTGCAAGAAGTGAAAAACGTGCCAAAGAGGTAGGCATACGAAAAGTGGTTGGAGCCCAAAAAAGCACCTTAATAGGTCAGTTTATGGGAGAATCGATATTGATTTCCTTTATCTCAGCTTTTATAGCATTAGGCATTGTTTTATTGGTACTGCCTATGTTCAGATCTCTGGTTGGTAAAGACTTTCACTTAAATCTAGCAGACCCGCGATTTTGGATAGGTGCATTATTTATTGTTCTGTTTACAGGAGTTCTGGCAGGTAGTTACCCTGCACTATACTTATCTTCGTTCAAACCTTCAGCCGTGTTGAAAGGAACTTTTAGAAAGGTAAACACTTTGGTTACCCCAAGAAAAGTTCTTGTAGTCGTACAATTTTCGGTAGCCATTATCCTGATTACTGCAACTATTATTGTAAAACAGCAACTTAAAAAAGTACAGGATAGACAATTGGGTTATGCAAAAAACAATCTGGTCTATTCTATAATAGAAGGGGATACCGAGAAAAATTATCAGCTCATCAAAGAAGAGCTTTTGTCATCCGGAACAGCCGTTTCGGTAACCAAAACGGGGTCGCCCATAACCCAGAGTTGGAGCAACTCATGGGGAATGGAATGGAAAGGAAAAAGTGAAAATGATAAAACTATAGTATATAGGCTTCCGGCAGATGATGCTGTGGTAAAGACCCTGGGTTTACAATTGATTACTGGACGTGATTTTAATCTGCAAAAATACCCTACCGATTCTACAGCACTCATTCTCAATGAGGCTGCAGTAAAACATATGGGTTTTGAGGATCCGCTCGGGCAAATTATAAAAGACAATGGTATTGATTGGCATGTAGTGGGTGTGGTTAAAGATTTTGTTCTCGATTCTCCTTTTCAAAAAATAAAGCCTTTGACGATAGAGGGTGCCAAAGCTTGGTTCAATGTAGTTCATATTAGATTCAATACTACAAAGTCTACTTCAGAAAATTTAGCTAGTGCAAGGGAAATATTTAAAAAATACAATCTAGAATACCCTTTTAACTATGAATTTGTCGACCAGCAATATGCTACAAAATTCAACGATTATCAAAGAACTGAAAAATTAGCAAGTCTGTTTACCATGCTAACTATACTTATTTCTTGTTTGGGTCTTTTTGGACTAGCGAGTTATATGGCAGAAAACCGTATAAAAGAAATTGGGGTTCGAAAAGTATTAGGGGCTACAATTAGCAATATAACCACCCTTCTTTCGAAAGACTTTTTAAAACTTGTTTTACTTGCCTTTTGTATTGCCATACCTATATCATGGTATGCTATGGACAAATGGTTGCAAGATTTTGAATACAGAGTAGGCATTTCGTGGTGGATTTTTATACTCGCAGGCATTTTAGCACTTTTGATAGCTTTCTTAACAGTTAGCTACCAAGCCATCAAAGCTGCAAGAGCAAATCCTGTAAACAGTTTAAGAACGGAATAAATAATTAAAGACCTTCAAGGTTTTTAAAACCTTGAAGGTCTGCTAACAAAAATAGCATTATGATTAAAAATTATTTTAAAATAGCTTGGCGTAACCTTGTAAAAAACAAGAGTTTTACCTTTATCAATCTTTTGGGATTAGCTACTGGCTTTGCCATCACCTTACTCATTATTCAATACGTACGTTTTGAATACAGCTATGAAAACACGAATAGGAATGCGGATAAACTGGTAAGGCTAACTACCGATTATATGGATGGTGAAACCGTTACAGCACAAGATTGTGAAACCAATCCACCACTCGGCCCTCGTATGAAAAAAGACATGAAAGAGGTAGCAAATTATACACGTGCCTATCCTGTAGGAGAACCAAGTGTTACTATTGAAATTGCCAACCAACAACATGTTTTAAACAGGCTTTTAGCTGTAGATACTTCTTTTTTTAGCATGTTCGACATTCCTGTTTTAGATGGCACGACCAACAAATTCGACCAACCTAACCAAGCTGTAGTTACCGAAAGTACGGCACTCAAATATTTTAACCGAAAAGACGTGGTTGGCGAGCAGCTTAGTATTGTTTTTGCACAGGGCTCTGTACTATTAAATATCGCTGCTGTTGTAAAAAACAGTCCGCCAAATACCCATTTAAAGTTTGACATGTTGCTATCTTATCCAACCATGTTAAAAGATAAGGCCATGTTGGAGGAGTATCGGGAAACCGAAGAGAACTGGAATGGTAACAATACTTTTACCTATGTTTCTTTAAACGAGAATACTAGTTTTGAGGAGTTTGAATTAGCACTTAATGCCTTTGTTACGAAACTGCAAAAAGAATTCAATAGCAAAGAAGCAAGGTTTGTAGCACAAAGGGTGGCTGATATTCATTTGCATTCTAACAAACCTTTTGAACCTGAGCCTAATGGCGATGCTAAATCTGTTTATTTTTTACTAGCGGTTGCTATTTTGGTAATTATAAGTGCTTTTGTAAACTATGTAAATTTAGCCACTTCTAAAGCCTTAGATAGAGCTAAAGAAGTGGGAATCAGAAAAGTAGTAGGTTCTACCAAAACACAATTGCGTATTCAGTTTTTAATTGAAGCTTTTATTGTTAATTTACTTGCTGGCTTGTTTGCCTTGTTTTTGGTAATTATTGCTAAAAATAAATTTATTGAAGTTTCTAATTTACCCGAAGGCTTTACCATATTTGGCGATTTCTTTTTTTGGCAAACCTTAGTTTTATTTATTTTGCTTGGTGTTTTATTATCGGGCTTATACCCTGCTCTAGTTTTATCTTCTTTTAAACCTTCCTCTGTTTTAAAAGGTAGTTTTTCACATTCTACCCAAGGCGAATTTTTAAGAAAAGGATTGGTTGTATTTCAATTTGCCATTACCGTGGTTTTGTTAATCGTGACTTTTACAGTAACGAAACAAATTGATTATATGCGCACCAAAGATTTAGGCGTAAAGATTGATAAAACCATAGTAGTCAATGCACCTACAACAAACAATGCCAGATCGAATTACAGTGTTTTTAAGCAAGCTTTATTGTCCAATAGCGATATACAATCCGTTGCTTTATCTGGTGCAGTTCCAGGGCAATTGGCAAGTCAAATGAGTACAACAACAGGTATCCATATCTCTAAGGAGAATAATTATAATTTTTATATCACCGGTATAGACAATGACTTTATACCGCTAATGGGCATGGAATTGGTTGCAGGAGAAAATTTTAAGGCAAGTACCAAACTAGAACAGTATAATTTAATTGTAAATCAGGAAGCTTTACGTTTATGGGAAATTAGAGATGCCAACGAAGTTATAGGTAAAAAATTGAAATTTTGGGGTGATGAATGGACTATCATTGGTGTGTTAAAAAACTACCACCAAGAAACAGCAAAATCACCTCATATACCAATTTTACATCGATTTGCGAATGATTTTGATGCCTTTGCAAGTATCAAATTTCACAATAATAATCCAAAACAACAACTGGCAGAAATCAAGGAAGTTTACACCTCTGTTTTTCCTGGCAGTCCATTTACTTATTTCTTTATGGACAAAGCCTATCATAATCAATTTAAAGCAGATGAACGTTTCCAAAGTGTATTTACCGTACTCACAGGCTTTTCTATACTCATTGCTTGTTTAGGATTATTTGGTTTGGTGATGTTTACCGTGAGTAAAAGACAAAAAGAAATTGGCATTAGAAAAGTGTTGGGTGCCAGTGTATTAAACATTATGACATTGTTATCATCTAATTTTTTAAAGACCGTGCTAATTTCAATACTCGTAGGCATGCCTATTACCTATATACTGACCAAAAAATGGTTAGAAAATTTTGCCTTTAGAATCGAGCTAAATTGGTGGTTATTTACAGCACCAATTGTACTCATCTTTGTATTGGTACTTGTTTCGATAAGTGCAAATACCATACGAACCGCATTTGCAAACCCTGTAGATTCATTAAAAGAAGAATAAAAATAAAAATTATGCTATTACAACTAAACAACATATTTAAATGGGTAAACTCTGGTGGAAATAAAGTCTTTTTATTAAAAGACATCAATCTTTCTGTACAACAAGGAGAGTTTATTTCTATCATGGGTCCATCGGGCTCTGGTAAAACCACTTTGCTAAATGTGATAGGAATGTTAGACCATTTTAACGAAGGGACTTATCATTTTTTAGACGAGTCTGTACACAACTTAAAGCCTAAACACCGAGCCAATTTATACAAAGCGTATATCGGTTTTGTTTTTCAAGCCTATCATTTGATTGACGAGTTAACCGTATACGAAAATATTGAAACACCACTACTCTACAAAAAGTGTAGCAGCTCAGAAAGAAAAGCATTGGTAGCCGATATGTTAGACCGATTTCAAATTGTGGGTAAAAAAGATTTGTTTCCATCTCAACTTAGTGGTGGGCAACAACAATTGGTGGGCATAGCCCGTGCTTTGATCTCTAAGCCAAAGCTTATTTTGGCCGATGAACCTACAGGGAATTTAAATTCGCAGCAAGGAGAATATATCATGGATATTTTCAAACAACTAAACCAAGAAGGGGTAACCATTATGCAGGTAACCCATTCCGAAAAAAATGCTGCCTATGGTTCAAAAATAATTGAACTTTTAGATGGTAGAATTGTAAATTAAAGAAAAATGAAACTGAACAAACTTATATTATTTGCAATATTTATTGGTATATCAAGCAATGTTTTGAATGCACAAACCGATAAATTTACTGTTTACAATCTAAACGATTGTATTGCGATAGCTATAGAAAACAACCTCGATTTAAAAAGTTCTAAATTGATTGCCGATAAATCAAAAGTAAGGTATAAAAATGCTAGAAATGAGTTACTGCCCAACTTAAATATGGATTATAATTTAGGGGTAAACGATGGTAGAAATATAGATCCTTACACCAATGGTTATATAGACGAGCAATTAACTTTTTCTAATTTAGGGGTAAACTTGAATCTAACTATTTTTAATGGTTTGCGTATAAAAAATAGTATCAAGCAAAATAAGTTTGAGTTACAGGCATCAGAAATGGAAATTGAAGAAGCCAAACAAAATTTAATTTTAGAGGTTACTTTAAGGTACATTCAAGTCTTAAACGGAAAAGACCTAATAGAATTAGCAAAATCTAGGCTCGAAACTACAAAAGGACAGTTAGATAGGTTGGAATCACAATATAAAGAAGGTTTAGGTAACCCAGCAGATTATACCGATATGTTGGGGCAATATGCGGCAGATGAAATAACGGTTATCAATGCTACCAATACCATGAAAGAAGCTAAATTGGCATTGATTAGGTTGTTGAGTATTGATACCGATTCTGAAATAATTTTTGAAAGCATTGAAGGTTTAATTGCCAAAGAAAAATACAAATTAACCGCAGCGGAGGTATTTGAAGAGTCTTTAGAAAACCTAGCTACCTTTAAAGCTAAAAGATTAAGAGTTGATGCTGCCGAAAGCGGGGTGAAAAGAGCAAAATCGAATTACTATCCAGAATTATCAGCCTTTGGGCAATTTAACACCAACTACTCCAGTTTAGCAAATAGCCTTACACAAACTGGTACGAGGGTTAGTAATACTGGCGATTTTGTAGAGGCTAACAACCAAACTTTTCCGGTAATGACCAATGAAATTCTCTACCAAGAAAATTCGATAGATTATTTAGATCAGTTTAACAACAATTATAATACTGTAGTAGGTTTGTCTTTGAGGGTTCCTATTTTTAACGGATTTAGAGCCAAAAATGAAGTTGCTTTGGAAAAAATACAACTAGAAGAATCTTCGGTAAACTTAGAAAATACCAAACTGCTTTTTAAACAATCTATTGATGAGGCTTATTTAAAAATGGAATCTGCTTACGATAGGTATTTTATTCTTGAGAAACAATTGGATTCTTACGAAAGATCCTTCCGTATTAACGAAATTAGATTTAACAATGGCGTGTCTAATATTGTAGAGTATTTTACCAGTAAAAATAATTTGGATACTTCAAAATTAAACCTATCTAATGCCAGATATGAATATATTTTAAGGGTTCGAGTTTTAGATTATTACAGAGGTTTATAAAAGAAAAAAGAGTTTATCTAAAATTTTGGATAAACTCTTTTTGTTTTTTTATAGATCAAAATTCAAGTCTACCTCTGTGGGTGGCAAACAATTTGCGTCATCACAAACCATAAACTCTACGCTTGCTTCAACTTTAAATTTTTTAGCGGTTTTTGTTTTAATTCGTTGTTTAA
>JAUIAA010000116.1 GCA_030425715.1 Bacteroidia bacterium
TTTTACAACTTCTCCTTTCAAATTGTATAAAGTGTAGCCACTTCTATCTATAAAAACAGAGCCTCCAGATCCATAGATTATTACCCCTCTACTTTTGTCATATTTGTCGTAACCGTTTCTGCTGTTCCCATCCCATTGAATAATTTTTTTATTTGCAAATTTAAAAGTTGCTTCCATAGTATCATACATTTCCCAGCCATCATTAACAAATTGGTGCTTTCCTGAAATTACATCTACATATTCTGGGTAATCTACATCTAATGCCCATCTAGCAATGTCTAGCTCATGTGTAGCATTGTTTCCCATCTCAGCAGTTCCAAAGTCCCAACCATACCAGTGCCAATTGTAGTCCCAAGTATTATGTGTATAAGCCCTTCTTGGTGAGGGACCTTGAAATAAATCCCAATCTAGCCCGTCTGGAGCATTCATTTTTTGTTGTATTGGTACTTCACCTCTGCTGTTGGTATAAAAAGCGATTGCTTTATAGGTAGTGCCAATAATTCCGTTATGTATTTGTTTAATAATTTGAGTAGATTCTGCAGATGATCTTTGCTGATTTCCCATTTGTACTACCTTATTATATTTTTTTTGAGCCGCTACTATAAGCTCATTTTCTTGCGGATTATGACTACAAGGTTTTTCTACATATACATGTTTCCCTGCTTGCATTGCTAAAATCGATCCAGGTGTATGCCAATGATCTGGGGTTGCCATAAAAACGGCATCTAAACGCTTGTCTTCAAGCACTTTTCTAATATCATTCTCTAATTTAGGATGGAAATTAGATTCTTTAGCAAAAGTAGCTGCGGCCTTATCTCTTTGGCTTTTCATTACATCGCATAAATACATCAATTCTACATTGCTACTTTTTTGAACAATTGGCTCTACAAAACCACCTAACCGTCTACCTAAACCTTGAATAGCAATATGCACCCTATCGTTTGCGCCTAAAATTCGGGAATAGCTCTTTGCTGAAACACCTTGAAAAGCTCCCGTCAATGTTAAACCAACAACACCAACAGATGTTTTTTTTATAAAATCTCTTCGCGTAGCATTCATTTTTAACAATTTAGGGATTTACTTTTATTTTAATATTTCTAAAACTTACCTTATCTCCATGGTCTTGTAATAAGATATTACCTTCTTTTGCTTCACCAAAATTTGGCCAAATTTTGTATTTGCTCTCTGCAACTAGCTTTTTATAAGTTGCGCTTTTTCGTTCGTATTCCAACACTTTCTTCCCATTAAGCCAATGCTCTACATGATTGTTTTTTGAGATAATTCTAGCATGATTCCATTCTCCTATTGGTTTTACAATTTTGTGTTCATCAGCTGCTATCAAATCATAAAGCGAAGCCAATGTTCTACTGCCCTTATGGCTTCCTTTTTTTGCATCAGGATGTTTTTGATCATCTAAAATTTGATATTCTAAGCCAATAGAAGAGCCTTTTCCTTGGTTTAAATCAGTATTTACAAAATATTTAATTCCACTATTTGCACCTGCTGTAATTTTAAAGTCCAACTTCAGTTCAAAATTACTGTATTTTTCTATGGTAACTATATCTCCACCAGCAGTTGACTCCCCACCACCACTAGATAAAACTGTTAATTCTCCATTATTTATTTCCCAACCATTTTTTGGAAATTCATTCAATTTAGCACCTCTCCAACCGTTGGTTGTTTTTCCGTCCCATAATAATTTCCAACCACTTTTTTCCTCATCTTGAGTTAGTGTGTTTTTTGTGTATTTAGGGGCTAATGTTGATTTTCTAGCGTAATTTTCAGGATGTATTGAAATAATTTTTACATTCTTCCAGCGTACTGCGTATTTTTCTTTTTCTTTATCATTTCCAATGCCATGTACTTGTAGTGCAATAAAACCATTGTGTGTCCTATCATCTACCAAATAGGCTGCAGGCACATTATTAATCCAAGTTTTTATGGTGTCACCTATGGCCTCTATTCTATAGTGATTCCATTCATTTTGTTTAAAAGCCTGTTGCGCAGCTTTATTATGTTGTAACGGATAAAGCCAACCTCTTCTAGATTCATCATAAATTCCAGCACTCCACGCTCTATCTGATGGGTCAATTTCAACTTGATAACCATGTACCACTCCATTCATATAATTTGGATTGCTATTACTTCTTATTTGAATGCCCGAATTTAATTTGGGATGTACCTTAAAATCCAATTCTAAAATAAAATCGCTATAAATTTTATCTGTGCATAAAAAAGTATTTGGAGTTTTTACCACTGTTGTACCGATAATCTCACCATTTTTCACATTATAAGTAGCTTTTCCTCCTTTTATATGCCAGCCGTTTAAGGTCTTACCATCAAACATATTCTCCCAAGGAGGACTTGTATTTGTTTGAGAATAAGATAAAAATGGAGTAATTAAAACGAATAAAATTAGGGAAAGTGAAAAGTAAAAATTAAGCATATAAATTATATAATAAAATGAATATGCAATATAATCAATAGATATTAAGCATTTTACAATTCAATAAAAAAATTGGACAAAAAAAAGCTGCCTTTTCAAACAGCTTCTTTATAGTTTAATAAAAAATTTCTTAAAACCAACTATCCCCAAGGTAAGCCACAGAGGTATTTCCGCTAGTTTTACTTTGGCTTTTAGACCAAAAACCGAAATTTTATTATTTAGATTCCCGTTCCTGCCTGCCGGAAGGCAGGTTCACGGGAATGACAGGTTCAACGGAAACCCCGATGCAAGCATACGGGGGATTCTTTTCGATTTAACTTAAGGTTAAGCTATATTTTGCGCCAACCAATCTCCTACTTCGGTGGTTTTGTAGGCTTTTTCATTACCGGCAAGGTCTTCTGTAACCACACCTTGAGCCAGTGATTTGTTTACTACATCTCTAATTGCCTGCCCCTCTTCTTGTAAGCCAAAAGCGGTTTCAAACATCATTGCAGCAGATAAAACGGTAGCCAATGGATTTGCAATATTTTTTCCGGTTGCCTGTGGGTAAGAACCATGAATTGGCTCGAATAAAGAGACCTTAGCTCCCATAGAGGCAGAGGGCATTAAACCCATAGAGCCCGAAATTACAGATGCTTCATCTGTCAAAATATCTCCAAATAAATTTTCAGTAATTAAAACATCATAACTATTTGGCCATTGCACCAAACGCATGGCAACAGCATCTACAAATTCATAAGAAACTTCTACCTCTGGGTAATCTTTCTCCATGGCTTGAACTGTTTCTCTCCAAAGTCTAGAGGTTTCTAAAACGTTTGCTTTATCTACACAACACAATTTTTTTGAACGGGTCATCGCTAATTCAAAGCCCTTTTTAGCTAATCGAGTAACTTCTGCCCTAGAATATACGCAGTTGTCAAATGCAATATCTCCTCCTTGTCTTCTTCCTTTTTCTCCAAAATAAATTCCCCCAGTTAATTCTCTTAAAAACACCAAATCAGTACCTTCAATTCTTTCTCGTTTTAACGGAGAATTATCGATTAGGGAAGGAAATGTAAAGGTTGGACGCACATTGGCAAATAAGCCTAATTTTTTTCTCATTTTTAACAATCCTTGCTCAGGGCGTACCTTTGCAGATGGGTCGTTGTCATATTTTGGATGGCCGATTGCACCGAACAAAACTGCATCTGCATTTTTACATATCTCATGCGTTTCATCTGGGTAAGGCTCTCCAACTGCATCAATTGCAGCAGCACCAGTCAAAGCGGGCGTCCAATTGATTTCATGGTTAAATTTTTTAGCAATTGCATTAGATACTTTTACTGCTTGTTCTATAACTTCAGGTCCGATACCATCTCCAGCCAATAAGGCAATATTTAATTTCATTATATTTAGTTTATTATAGTTTGAAAGTTTTTAAGGTTATAAAGTAACAGTAGATTGCATTAAAAATTCTAACTTCTATTACTTTTTACTTTAGTAACTTAAATAATATTTAACATTTTTTGGGTTGCAACAATTGCCGATACAGTTTGGTCAGAATCTAAACCTCTTGTTTTAAATGTTTTTACCTTGCTTTTCCAAGTAATTACAGTCTCACACAAAGCATCAGAATTTGAGCCTGGTGGAATTCTAACGGCATAATCAATCAATTTAGGCAACTCCATTTTTTTAGAAGTATATATTTTACTCAAAGTATTCATAAAGGCATCAAACTGTCCATCTCCTTGTGCGTTTTCCTCAATAATTTCATCTTCAATTTTTAAAGCTATCGTTGCAGAGGGTCTTAAACCTTTGGAATGCGTCAACACATATGATTCTATACCAATCTTATTTTCGTATAAATTACTATCCAATACATCCGAGATAATGTAAGGTAAATCTTCTTTGGTAACCACTTCCTTTTTATCTCCCAATTCAATAATTCTTGCGGTTACCTTTTGTACATCTTCATCACTTAAATGCAAGCCTAACTCTTGTAAGTTTTTTTGAATATTTGCTTTTCCTGATGTTTTTCCTAGCGCATATTTTCGTTTTCTACCAAAACGTTCAGGAAGTAAATCATTAAAGTAAAGATTATTTTTACTATCTCCATCGGCATGTATACCAGCAGTTTGAGTAAAAACATTATCTCCTAAAACAGGTTTGTTTTCTGGTATTCTAAATCCTGAAAATGTTTCTACCAATTTACTTACAGAAAATAGAGATTTTTCATTTACACTGTTTTTAAGCTCAGGAAAAAAATCATTTAAAACTGCTATCACACTTGCTAAAGGGGCATTTCCAGCTCTTTCTCCCATTCCGTTAATTGTTAAATGCAAACCATCAACTCCAGCCTTTACAGCTTCCATTACATTGGCAACACTTAAATCATAATCATTATGGGCATGAAAATCAATATGCATTTTAGGATATTGCTTTCTAATCTGACTAAGGTATTGGTAGCTTTCACTTGGTGTAAGCACTCCCAAAGTATCGGGTAATAATACTCGAGCAATAGATTGGGTTTGTAAAAAATCAAGAAATTGAAATACGTAATCTGGTGAGTTTCGCATGCCGTTACTCCAATCTTCTAAATACACATTGGTTACGATTGCATTATTTTTAGCTAATTGTATAACTTTACTAATTGCTTCAAAATGTTCCTCTGGTGTTTTTTTAAGTTGGTGGGTTAAGTGATTTAGAGACCCCTTGGTGAGTAAATTCTGTACTTTTGCACCAGTTTCTAACATCCAATCAATAGACAAGCCATTATCTACAAAGGAAAGTACTTCTACTTTATCGATTAAATGATTCTCTTTTGCCCAATCCGTAATGTTCTTTACTGCCTGAAATTCGCCTTTTGAAACTCTTGTAGATGCAATTTCTATTCTATCTACCTTCAGTTCTTCTAGCAGCAGCTTAGCAATGGTTAGTTTTTCACCAGAAGAAAAAGATACACCACTTGTTTGTTCGCCATCACGAAGGGTAGTATCCATTATTTCAATTTTTCTAGTCTCTTTCATAGATATAGAAAAATTAAAATGGTCTGCTTTTAGCAAATTCTTTAATTTCTGATTTTATATTTTGCAAATAATCAATATCATCAAAACCATTAGGCATGTTTTCCTTTTTATAAGAATTGATATCAAATGATTCACTTTCTCCCGTTGCTAAAAGTGTTACTTTTTGATTTGGTAAATCTACTTCTATTTGTGTATTTGGATCCTTATAAATAGCCGAGAAAATATTCTGTAAAAATTCTTCGCTAATTTGCACGGGTAAAACCCCTACATTCAAACAGTTATTTCTAAAAATATCTGCAAAAAAAGAAGAAATTACACAACGAAATCCAAAATCATACACTGCCCAAGCAGCATGTTCTCGAGAAGATCCTGAACCAAAATTCTTTCCTCCCACTAATATTTTTCCTGTATATTTTTCATCGTTTAAAACGAAATCTTCTTTTGGAGAACCATCATTATTATAACGCCAGTCTCTAAATAAATTATCTCCAAAACCTTTTCTTTCCGTAGCTTTTAAAAATCTAGCAGGAATAATCTGGTCGGTATCTACATTTTCAATGGGTAATGGATATGCACTACTTTTTAATATATTAAATTTATCGTAAGCCATAATTTTGTTATTAGTTTTTTGTTACTAGTTAATAGGTGTTCATTTTATAATGCTTAAAAAACGTGACTGTTAGGTGCTACCATCAACCACTAACCATTAACTATAATAATACTCTTGGATCGGTCACTTTTCCTGTAACTGCAGCAGCGGCGGCAACTAACGGGCTAGCTAAAAGTGTTCTTGACCCAGGACCTTGTCGTCCTTCAAAGTTTCTATTCGAAGTACTTACTGCATATTTTCCGGCTGGAATTTTATCATCATTCATTGCCAAACAAGCCGAACATCCTGGTTGACGCAATACAAAACCTGCTTCTTTTATTTGACTTTCTACCTCATGCGATCCTGGCACTAGCCAAGCGGTAATATGATCTGCCTTTTTTCTACCTTTCACAATAGAAGCAAATGCTCTAAAATCTTCAATTCTACCATTGGTACAACTTCCTACAAATACATAATCTACAGGCTTTCCTATCATAGCATCCCCTTGATTGTATCCCATGTATTTTAAAGATTTTTCATAGGTGGCAACTCCGCCATCTAAATCTCCTGCCAAAGGAATTTGGTTGGAAATACACAAACCCATTCCTGGATTGGTACCATAAGTAATCATCGGTTCTATATCACTGGCATTGAAGGAAAGTTCCTTGTCAAAAACAGCATCTTCATCAGAATACAAGGTTTTCCAATATTCCATCGCGGTATCCCAATCCTGGCCTTTTGGAGTGTAT
>JAUIAA010000117.1 GCA_030425715.1 Bacteroidia bacterium
AAGATAACAACCATATTAAAGAGTTTGAAACCTTTCCTTCTAATTCAGAGCTAGAACAAGATTCAGATAAAAACCAAACTTACAACAATTACTACTTTAAAGCAGATTATACCTTACCACTAAAAAACAACTCCAAATTAGAGGCTGGTTTCAAATCTAATTTCAGAATTTATAAAAATGATTTTTCCATAAGCCAACTAGATCCAGTTTCTGGCCAATATATAGAACTTTCAGATTATGAAAATATAATTGATTACTACGAAAATATTTATGCTTTTTATGCAAACTATTCTAAAGAATATGATAAGTTTAGTTACGCTTTAGGTTTACGTACAGAATTATCATACACACAAATTGAAGAGGAGCTTAACCACGGAGTGTATAAAAATGACTATACCAACTGGTTCCCTTCGGCAACCTTAAATTATAGCTTTGAAAACAATAGTACTATTTCTATTTATTACGCTCCTTATATCACTAGACCAACGATTACAGAATTGAATCCATTCAATTCTTTTACGGATGAAAGATTCCAGCAATTAGGCAATCCGTTTTTACAACCGTACTACACCAATTATTTCTTAATAGAATACCAAAAAGATTTCAATAAACTATCTATGAATTTAGCAGCGTATTATTCACATTCAAAGGATAGAATTTTATTTGTTTTCGAAAATACGGGTCGCCAAACCGCAGATGGATTCGACATTTACACTAGGTTTCCTGTTAATCTTGGTACCTTAGATTATACAGGTTTAGAGTTAGAATTGACCTATTCACCAAATAATAAACTTAGGTTTTACACCTCTATAAGCCCTTATATTTCAGACCTTTCAGACACCAATAATGGTACCTACGATTATCAAAATACGGTTTGGTTTACCAAATTAATGGCCATGTATAGAGTAACCAATACATTTAAAATTCAGCTATATGGTGAATACCAAACTGCTATAAAAACTGCTGTTAATGAAATTGAAGCAATTAAATACATGAATGCCACTGCTAGTAAAGATATTTTAAATGGAAACGCCACCATTACATTTAGGGCGAATGATATATTTCACTCTAGAGAGTATATTTATAATACTATTGAGGCAAATACCATATCAAACAGAACAGCAATTTTTGATACACAGTACTTACTTTCTTTTACATATAGATTTAACAAAGCAAGTAAAAGAAACTCCCATAACAGGGCTAAAGAAATAAACAAGAATATTTTTGAATTTGAAGAAGGCAAATAAAAAAAGGCTGGCATAGCCAACCTTATATATTTCTATTAAAATGCAACTAAGATTTTAATTTTTTAGCTTCTCTCTTAAGTTTTCTATCTTCCATAAATGCCCCAAACAACCAATAAGGAATTACAAAGGTCAATAAAAATATCATTAACCAAAACCCCATTGTAAACACACCTAAAAAGGCTAAGAATCCTAAAAACTGTTGAATTTCCATATATAAAGTATTGCTTTGTCTAAATTTTGGTTCAAAAATAATATATATTTTTAAAATTACTTCAATTAAATAATTTTTTTTCTAAAATAATTAACAAAGCTTTAACGAATTCGATTTAAACTTAATTTATTTTCGGGCGTCT
Organism: Bacteroidia bacterium; assembly: GCA_030425715.1. Lineage (GTDB taxonomy): Bacteria > Bacteroidota > Bacteroidia > Flavobacteriales > Flavobacteriaceae > Lutimonas. The sequence goes on from JAUIAA010000117.1 coordinate 1,601, forward strand.
AAAAAAGAAGCATAAAAAACTTATTCATGAAAAATTTCATATTATTTAACATACTTTTAATCAGCTCATTAACCTCGTCAGCTCAACTTTCAAAGGACTTAGTGAAGTTTGAAATTAGCGGAGTTGTAATTGAGAAGAGTTCTAACGTTCCATTAGAATTTGCAACTATAATTGTAAAACCAATCAAAGGAGATAAAATTTATGGTGGTTTAACCGATGAAAATGGGGCTTTTAAATTTGATGTTCCTAAAGGAGTATACAACATAAGCGTTGAGTTTTTATCTTTTAAAACAGTACATTTCAATAACACAACTGTAGATAAGGATAAAAATTTAGGTACTATTTATGTTGAAGAGGATGCAGAAGCACTAGATGAAATTGAACTAATTGCTGAAAAAAGTACCGTCGAAATTAAATTAGATAAAAAAATATACAATGTTGGTAAAGACATGACTGTTAGAGGTGGTACGGCAAGTGATGTATTAGATAACATCCCATCAATTACTGTTGATGCAGAAGGAGCAGTTAGCTTAAGAGGAAATGATGATGTGAAAATTTTAATTAACGGTAAACCTAGTGGGTTAATTGGGTTAAACGGAGCCGAAGCATTAAAACAATTTCCTGCTGAAGCTATTTTAAGTGTAGAAGTAATTACCAGCCCTTCTGCACGCTATGATGCCGAAGGTACAGGTGGTATCCTCAACATAATTTTACGACAAGATAAAATGCTTGGCTTTAACGGCTCGGCAACCCTAAATGGAGGTTACCCAGCTTATTACGGAGCTTCTACCAATTTAAATTATAGGATTAAGAAAGTAAATTTCTTTACCAACCTTGGGTATAGCAATAGAGATTCTCCTGGAAATATATACAGTAAAACTAATAATTTCCCTACAAGTAGTTCAGATGGCTCAATTGTAACAGAGTATACTGATAGAGAAAGAAATAGAAAAAGTTTTAACGGTAATATTGGAGCTGAATATTTTTTTAATGAAAAAACTTCTTTAACAGGTAGTTTTTTATATCGCACCAATAATGGTGATGATTTATCTACCAATAATTCTTCCGTAGAAAGACCTTCAGACTATGAAGAATTATTGCGTAAAGAATATGAAACTGGAAAAGATAAAGTGCAACAGTACTCCCTTAATTTTATGAAAAATTTTGCTAAAAGTGGCCATAAACTTACTTTTGATTTTCAATACGAAGATAGTTCTGAAGATGAAATTAGCACTATAACTAACGAAAAAGTCTTCCCAAACCCAGAAAAAGAAGACGGTCAGCAAGTATTTTCTGATGAAGGACAAAAAGAAACTTTATTACAAGGAGACTATGTGTTACCTATTGGTGAAAACCAACAACTTGAAGCTGGTTTTAGAAGTACACTAAAAGATAACCAAACTGATTATGATTTTTATAACGAAGAAAATGGAAATTATGTCCTAAACAACAACCTTTCTAACATATTTAATTATGAAGAGAACATTTATGCTGCTTATACGCAATATGGAAACAAATTCGGTAATATCTCAGCTCTATTTGGTTTAAGAATGGAATATTCCGACATTGGTGTAAGTGTACAAGGAAAAAGTGATGAACCAGATAATATTGATATTGAATCTCAAAAAAATTACACCAATTTTTTTCCTACGGTAAATTTAGCTTATGAATTTAGTGAGAGTGAAAATATAAGTTTAGGATACAACAGACGTATCAGAAGGCCTCGCTCACGATTTATTAATCCTTTTCCATCATTATCTAGTAGAACTACTGTATTTCAAGGTAACCCAGATTTAGACCCTTCCATCTCAAATGGTATAGATATAGGTTATTACAAAAATTGGCGAAAAGTTACCTTTAATACTTCTATATACTATAGTCATGCAACAGATGTTTTTCAATTTATAAGTGAAGACTCTGGACAGGAAACAGAAGATGGTTTACCTATTATTAGAAGAACTCCGATTGACTTGTCTACAAATGATCGTTATGGTGTAGAGTTTAGTGTAAATTACACTCCTATTAGGAAATGGCGATTGAATGGTAGTTTTAATTTTTATAATTCTACTATAGAAGGGGTATATAATGATGTAGATTATGGTAACCAAAATTTAAGTTGGTTTGCTAGGTTTTCTTCAAAATTTACACTTCCTGCAGAAATAGATTCACAAATTAACATGATGTTTAGAGGTCCTAATGAAGATTCTCAAAATAAATCACAAGGCATATTTACAACAAATTTAGCTTTTAGTAAAGACGTACTTAAAGGTAATGGAACCATTTCTTTTAATGTTAATGATTTATTCAATTCTAGTAAGCGACGTACAGAAACCTTAACGGATACATACTTTGCAGAGAATGATTTTCAATGGAGAGAACGAAGTTTTAGAGTTGGGTTTTCCTACCGTTTCAAACAAAAGAAAAAAAGAGAAAGACCACAACAAGGCGGTAGTGGAGATGATGATGGTGGCTTTGAAGGATAGTTAAATTATAACCAACTTTTATTATAGAAAACAAAAATGCAGCAAGAAATATTTTGCTGCATTTTTTTGTAAATTTGCTTTCCTAAATAATTAACATTAAAAAATATGGAATATAGAATTGAACACGATACCATCGGAGAAGTTCAAGTACCAGCTGATAAATTTTGGGGTGCACAAACTGAAAGATCGCGTAATAATTTTAAAATTGGAGCACCAGCATCTATGCCAAAAGAAATTATCGAAGGTTTTGCATATCTTAAAAAAAGTGCAGCCTATACCAACTGTGATTTGGGTGTTTTAAGTACTGAAAAAAGAGATGCAATTGCTAAAGTTTGTGATGAAATTCTCAATGGTGAGTTAAATGATCAATTCCCCTTAGTAATTTGGCAAACGGGTTCTGGTACACAAAGTAATATGAACTGTAATGAAGTAATTGCCAACAAAGCTCATGTAAACAATGGTGGAAGCTTAGAAGATAAGGATAGATTTATCCATCCCAACGACGATGTAAATAAATCGCAATCCTCAAACGACACCTTCCCAACAGGAATGCACATTGCTTTGTATAAAAAAATAATTGAAAATACCATTCCAGGAGTAGAAGCTTTAAGAAATACGCTACAAAAAAAATCGGACGATTTTTCTGCCGTAGTTAAAATTGGTAGAACCCATTTAATGGATGCTACTCCACTTACATTAGGACAAGAATTTTCAGGTTATGTAGCCCAATTAAATCATGGGTTAAAAGCTTTAAAAAACACTTTGGCACATTTATCAGAATTAGCCTTAGGTGGTACTGCTGTTGGCACTGGGATTAACACCCCTGCTGGATATTCCGAACTAGTTGCAAAATATATTGCAAAATTTACAGGTTTACCATTTATTACTGCCGCAAATAAATTTGAAGCACTTGCCGCACATGATGCCATTGTAGAAACGCATGGAGCCTTAAAACAATTGGCAGTTTCTTTAATGAAAATTGCGAATGATATTAGATTATTGGCTTCTGGGCCTAGAAGTGGAATTGGAGAAATTATTATTCCTGCCAACGAACCAGGATCCTCTATTATGCCAGGTAAGGTAAATCCTACACAATCAGAAGCCTTAACCATGGTTTGTGCCCAAGTGATGGGTAATGATGTTGCCATTACCGTTGGTGGAATGAATGGTCATTACGAGCTAAATGTTTTTAAACCTGTTATGGCTTCTAATGCTTTGCAATCTGCTCAGTTAATCGGCGACGCTTGTATTTCCTTTAATGAAAATTGCGCTATAGGCATTGAACCAAACTACAGTAGAATTGAAAACTTATTGAACAATTCTCTAATGCTAGTAACCGCTTTAAACACAAAAATTGGTTACGAAAAAGCTGCTAAAATTGCTAAAACAGCACATAAAAATGGAACCACTTTAAAAGAGGAAGCCGTAAATTTAGGCTTCTTAACCTCTGATGAATTTGACGCTTGGGTAAAACCAGAGGATATGGTAGGAAGCTTAAAATAAGATAAACAAAGTATCATGTGTAATAATTTCAATAAAAAAAATTAGACGAAGCCTCTAATGCCAATAAAAAAAGCGAAGCCATTACACATGAAACTTTTATGCAAGAGGCAATCCACAATGCCATTCGAGGTATGCAAAATAATGAAGGCGGCCCTTTTGGTTGCATCATAGTAAAAGATGATAAAATAGTTGGAAAAGGCAATAATAAAGTTACTTCAAATAACGACCCTACGGCACATGCAGAAGTTACAGCAATACGAGATGCCTGCAAAAATTTAGAAACTTTTCAGCTAACAGGATGTATACTTTACACCTCTTGTGAACCCTGCCCAATGTGTCTAGGTGCTATCTATTGGGCAAGACCAGACAAGGTATTCTATGCTTGTAATCAAGTAGATGCAGCAAAAATTGGTTTTGACGATGCTTTTATATATAAAGAAATTCCCTTACCTTTAGACAAAAGAAGTATTCCTTTTGAACAAATAAATAGAAAAGAAGCATTAAAAGCTTTTGATTTTTGGCAAGAAAAGGAAGATAAAATCTCTTACTAAAAACTTAACTCTTATGAGAAACGCAGGAATTTGGTTAGATCAAAAACAAGCCAATATCATTGTGCTTTGGGATAACTCAGTAACCACTAGAACCATTTTATCTGGAATTGATACTCGACAAAGAATTCCAGGTGAAACAAAACAATTTGGAAGATTTGGCGATCAATATTTAACAAAAGAAACTACCCAGAAAAACAAAATTGACAATCAAACCGTAAAATATTTAGATACAATAATCGAGGCTCTAAAAAATATAGATAGTTTTATTATTTTTGGACCAGCCGAAGCAAAAATTAAATTAAAAAACCAGCTGCAAAATTATCCTAAAATTGCAACTGGTTTAAAAGAAGTTTTAACAGAAGAGAATATTACTGAAAATCAAAAAATAGCTTTTGTAAAAAACTATTTTAAAAACTTATAATACCCAACCCTTTCTATATTCTCTTTTTACAAATTGATTGGCTTCCTCAAAATTAGTTACTTTCATGCTTTTACCATCCCAAAGTAATTTTTTACGTCCAGGGTAATTATAACCTCTTTTTATTTTCTCTCTTATATTATAGCTTCTAATAGCCAAATT
>JAUIAA010000118.1 GCA_030425715.1 Bacteroidia bacterium
ACAATAAGTTGCATAATTAAAAGTATAGGTTTTATAATCTACTAAACTTTCCGATCTAAAAATTTTCATTCCAATTATTTTCAAAAAGTAAACTTACTAAAATAAGTAGAAACGGATTTAGTTTTCAATTAGTACTTTTTGAATATTTTGTGGCACGGACTCAAAATTAGCAAAGCTTGTTTTAAAGGTACCTCTTCCTTGGGTTTGTGATCGTAAGCTGGTAGAATATTTATACATTTCGGCCAACGGAACTTTGGCTTTGATAATTTGGTGTTTTCCATCACTATCCATTCCTATAATTATAGCTCTTCTCGTTTGTAAATCGGTCATCACATTGCCCATTAATTCTTCTGGTACTCTTACCTCGAGGTCTTGAATTGGTTCCATTAACTTGGGTTTTGCTGCCAAAAAAGCGGCTTTAAAAGCATGTGCTCCTGCAATTTTAAAAGAAATATCGTTAGAATCGACAGAGTGCATTTTTCCGTCATATACCATTACTCTAATATCTCTTGCATAGGATCCAGTTAAGGGGCCTTCTTCCATTACTTCTAGAATTCCTTTCATAATAGAAGGTAAATAGCGTGTGTCAATTACTCCACCAGTAATGCAATTGTAAAAAATTAGTTTCCCACCCCAATTTAAATCTATTTCTTCTTTACCTCTAATATTAAAGCCTTCTGGTTCTGGCATGCCTTCAAACCATGGCTCAATTTTTAAATGCACTTCGCCAAACTGCCCTGCACCACCCGATTGTTTTTTGTGTTTATAGCTTTTAGATGCAGGTCTTTGAATGGTTTCTCGATAAGCAATTTTTGGTTTGTCAAAGTTTGCTTTGATACCATAAATATTTTGTAATGTCCAATCTATGGTGGCTAGATGTAATTCACCTTGGCAGGATAAAATTTGCTGTTTTAGTTCATTAGAGTATTTTATTTCGGTAGTGGGATCTTGGCTGTGGAATTTTTTAAGTACTTCGTTTAGTTTTTCTTCATCTTTTTTGTTTACCGCACTCACCGCTTTTCTAATTCTAGGCTGTGGGAAAATAATGGGTTTAATGGTGATAGCTTTCGTGCTATCATGTAGTGTGTCATTGGTTTCTGTATATTTTAATTTTAATGTTGCGCCAATATCGCCGGCAGTTAGTTTATTTACAGCATGTCTTTTTTTTCCATCCATGATAAATAGTTGATTCAAATTTTCAATTTCTCCAGTTCTTGAATTTATCAATTTATCATTTTGTTTTACTTCTCCAGATTTTACTTTAAAAAAAGTAATTTGACCTAAGTTGGGTTCGTGAAAGGTTTTAAAAACAAATAATGCAGTTGGCTCGCTAGCCTTACATACAATATCATTGCCTTGTAAACTTTGCTCTGGCTTTAAATCCGCAGCAGAGGGAGCTACATTATCAATAAAACCCATCAATCTACCACTACCCATATCCTGTAATGCAGAAACACAGAATACTGGAAATAATTCATGGTGTAGCATTCCTTTCTGTATACCTAAACGCATTTCATCTTCATTCAAAGTTCCTTTATCAAAGTATAACTCCATCAATTCTTCATCATTTTCGGCTGCTTTTTCTACCAATTCATTGTGCAGCTGATTGGCATATTCCATTTGATCTTCAGGAATGGTTAATTTTTCAGGTTTGCCACCTTCATTTTTAAATTTGTAGGCCTTCATCTTGAGTACATCAACTATAGCTTGTTGTCCATCTATAATTAAAGGGTATTGCATTTTTACCGCATTATTCCCTACAAGATCTACTATGCTTTGAAAGCTTTGCTCAAAATTTGCTTGAGGATGGTCTATTTGGTTGATTACAAATAAAGTTGGTCTGCCAAATCGATTGATATATTCCCAAATAATTTCCGTGCCAATTTCTACGCCATGTTGGGCATTGATTAGGGTTACCAAAGAGTCTGCAACACGCATAGTAGATGCAATTTCGCCAATAAAATCATCTAAGCCAGGCGTGTCAATTATGTTTATTTTATAATTTCTCCATTCGGTATGTAATGGTGTGGCAAATATGCTAGTTTCTCTTTGGTGTTCAATTTCGTGGTAATCAGAAACCGTATTTTTATCTTCCACTTTTCCTCTTCGGTTGAGTAATCCAGCTTCAAAAAGCATGGTTTCCGCTAAAGTAGTTTTGCCACTGCTATGTGCACCTACCAAAGCAATATTTTTGATATGTTTTTCATCATATACTTTCATAAGGCTTTGTTTTTAAGATTTGTATAAAGTTATGAAATTATCATTATTAATTTATGATAATAATCAACTTAAGCTTTAATAAATGAAGTGTAACCCGAAATTTTAGACAATATTGACCTCAATTTCTAAATCGATGCCAAAATTTTCTTTTACAGATTTAAGAATTTTTTTTGCAAGATTGTATATTTCTGTACCTGTAGCATTGCCATAATTTACCAAAACAAGGGCTTGGTTTTTATGTACCCCAGCATCGCCAAATCTTTGTCCTTTAAATCCGCTTTTTTCAACCAACCATCCTGCGGGGATTTTTACCAAGGCTTCTGAAATTTTATAGCAAGGAATATTAGGATATTTCTCTTTTAATGTTAAAAAATGTTTTGTAGGAATTACTGGGTTTTTAAAAAAACTTCCGCTATTTCCAAGTTCTTTGGGATCAGGTAATTTACTTTGTCGAATAGCAATTACGGCCTTAGAAACTTCTTTAATCGTAGGTTTTTCTATATTTTCTTTAGCCAATTCTTCTTGAATTGCGCCATAAGAAATTTGGATATTGTGCTCTTTTTTGGTCAGCCTAAAAGTAACACTGGTAATGATATATTTATCTTTATAAATATTTTTAAAAACCGATTCTCTATACCCAAAATTACAATCTTCTTTTTTAAAAGTTTTTACAGATCCAGTTTTTATTTCAATAGCTTCCAATTGTTCAAAAACATCTTTAATTTCCACTCCATAAGCGCCAATGTTTTGCATAGGGCTGGTACCTACATTTCCAGGAATTAGAGATAAGTTTTCAACTCCACCAAAATTGTTTTCCAGGCACCATAGTACAAATTCATGCCAGTTTTCTCCTGCTTGACTTTTTACCAAAACAAAATCACTTCCTGGATGGTTTTCTATAATTTCAATTCCTTTTAAGTTGATTAAAATTACAGGCTTTACAATGTTTTTGGTGATTAGAATATTACTTCCACCGCCCAATATAAAGGGATGTTTTACCTCTTTTAAAACTGTTTGTAAATCGTTTATAGCGTTTACTTCCATAAAAGATTCCGCATAAGCGTCAATACCAAAAGTATTATATGGTTTTAGTGATATGTGTTTTTTAAATTTCAATTAGAATAGGCCTCTAATGCTAATTTTAACAATGCTACTGAGCGGATCAAACTTTCCTTGTTTAACACGTAGGCAATTCTTATTTGATTCTTTCCAGAGCCTTTAGTAGAATAGAAACCACTTGCAGGAGCAACCATAACAGTTTCATTGTTGTGGCTAAATTTTTCTAACATCCACTGTGCAAAATGATCTGCATTGGCAACTGGTAATTCGGCAATACAATAAAAAGCACCCTTGGGTTTAGAAACTTTTAGATTAGGAATTTTTTGCAATTCGTTAATTAAAGTGTTTCTTCTATCCACATATTCCTCAATCACTTCATCAAAATAACTTTGAGGTGTATCTAAGGCTGCTTCACTTGCAAGTAAGGCATAAGTTGGCGAGCTTAAACGGGCTTGTGCGTATTTTAATGTGGTTTGAATAATTTCTTTATTGCGCGAAACAATACAGCCAATTCTTGCGCCACACATACTATAACGTTTAGAAACAGAATCGATTACAATGGCGTTTTGGTCAATTCCTGATTCGCTAAGGATAGAGTGATGTTGTATACCATCGTACACAAATTCGCGGTAAACTTCATCGGCAATTAAAAAGATATCGTGCTTTAAAACTAAGGCTTTCAATTTTTGAATTTCTTCTTTAGAATATAAATAACCTGTTGGATTACCAGGGTTACAAATTAATATGGCCTTTGTTTTTGGGGTGATCAATTTTTCAAAATCTTCAATTTTTGGCAAGGCAAAATCTTGGTCTATACTTGATACTATAGGTACTACATTTATTCCATTTGCAATTGAAAATCCGTTGTAATTTGCATAGAAAGGTTCTGGAATAATAATTTCATCGCCAAAATCTGTAATACTTCCTAAGGTAAAAAGTAAAGCTTCCGAACCTCCAGTGGTAACAATAATTTGATTGGAAGTTACATCAACACCATTTTTTTTGTAGTATCCTGCCAATTTTTCACGGTAAGTTTCAGACCCTTCACTTCTGGCGTAAGACAAAACTTCAATGGTATTATTTTTAACCGCATCTAATGCAACTTGTGGGGTTTGGATGTCGGGTTGCCCAATATTTAAATGGTATACTTTAACTCCATTTTTCTTAGCATTTTCGGCATAGGGAACTAATTTTCTGATAGGAGATTCTGGCATGTCAGCTCCTTTTTGAGATATTTTAGGCATTTTTTATTCAATTAAAACTCCCGCAAAATTGCAAAATAAAATTAACTTTTTTGGGCTTTTAAATTCTTTTTTAATCAAGATTTGTTATCTTTAAACTTAATTAAAAAATTATAACTATGTCAAGTGATTCAAGATTATTAATGGGCTTAATTTTAGGAACAGCTGCGGGGGTTGTAGCTGGATTATTAGTAGCTCCGGAGAGTGGTAAAGAAACAAGAGAAAAAATTAGAAAATCTAGCACGGATTTGAAAGATGACTTAAGTCATAAGTTTCATGGTGTTTCACAAAAAATTAAAGATTTAGATCGTGAAACTATAAATGATGTAAAAGGAAAATTTAACCATGTAAAAAAAGATGTAAAGTCTAAGTATGAAGCAATGGTTAATAAAATGAAAGACTTAGAAAGTGAAATAGAGGTTAAATTAGATGAAGTAAGAAGGCAAGCGAGAGAGGCAGAATCTAATCAAGTTTAAGTATTAAAATACATATGATAGATTTCATAAAAGAATATTTTGACAAAAGAATACAGCTTGTTAAATTAGAATCGATTGGGGTTTTAGCCAATGTTTCTTCTGGCTTGGTACATGCCATGCTTCTTTTGGTAATTGGATTATTTACTTTGTTAATGTTTAGTTTGGCACTTGGCTTTTGGCTTTCTGATTTGCTAGAAAGTAAAGCTTATGGGTTTGCTATAGTGGGAGGGATATACACTTTTTTCTTTATTATTTATTTTCTATTCGGTGAGTCAAGTGTTGACAGACTGGTAAAAGATAAAATGGTAAAACTGGCTTTAGATGTAGAGGAGGATAATGAGGAAACCATAAATGCTTCTGAAAACTAATAATGGATGCTATGAAAAGTAAATATAAAGTTTATACCTACGATGAATTGATCCAAGCCAAAATTAATTTAAAAAAGGACATTAAAGCGCAAGAATTAAGTGTGCAAAATAGCTTATCATTTAAGTTTGCATCTAATTTATTTAGTAGGAATGAAAATTTAAAAAACAGCATTGCTGCAGCAATTCCTTCCCTAAAGGTTAAAAACTTAATTTCAAGCCCTATGGGTAATATGCTTACTACCGTTTTAATGGCAAACAAGTTTACCCGTAAATATTTTGTGTCTATTGCTATGGCATCTCAATTGTTACCATTTTTGATTGAAAAAGTAGATGATTTAGTGCACCGTAAAGACGAAAGTAAAGGTATATAGCTATTGGTAAATATTTAAAATTATGAAATGCATATATTTGGTATTCACAATACTCCTTGTTTCTTGTAATTTGGAAACCCCAATTACTGAGAAAGAACAAAAGGAGTTTGCGAAAATGACCCAGGATTGGCAACTAGATGTTATGCAAGGCGCTGAAAAAATAGATGCGATTTTATCAAAAATGGACAAAGATTTAAAAATGTGGGAAAACGATAAAATATGGACTTACGAACTGATAGAAAAATTTGGACCGCATTTACCAAAGAAAAAAGTAATTGATGTTTATAATGAACAAATTTTACTAAACCGAAAATTAGGGTATGACTTCACTACATTGGTTTATATAAGTTCAATTACTAAAGATACAATGAGAGAAACATCTTCAAGAATTTGGAAAAAAGATAAAAACGGTTGGAAAGTTACTAATATGAGTAATTTGATAAAAAAAGAAATTACTAATTAATAAACTGGGGTATACCTAAAACATATTATATGTGTAGATAGTTAGGTATTTATACTGTAAAAGCTAAAGTTTTCTTAAAAATAATAGTAGTACTATATATTTATAGTATCTTGATATAGCGATTTTTAAAAGCAATGCTATTGAAAAGATACTTATTTATATTATTTTACTTTATCTTATCCTATTCAGGAAATGCTCAAGGTCAATTTACCATATCTAATGGTAAATCTAGTACTTCTATACCTTTTACGTTGGTAAATAATTTGGTAGTGATTCCAGTTGAAATTAATGGGAGAGAATTGTCATTTTTATTAGATACCGGGGTAAACAAAACCTTGTTATTTAATATTGTAGTTTCAGATTCCTTGCAACTCAAGAATTTAGAGCAAATTAATGTAAGAGGCTTAGGGGAAGGAAGTGCTTTGGTAGCCTATAAATCGTCAAATAATCTCTTAAGAATA